>JACNJL010000031.1 GCA_014382585.1 Limisphaerales bacterium
CTCACCCTCGCCAGAAGCCGCATCACCGATGTGGATGTGGCGGTGGAAGCCACCGAATTTGCCCGCCGCCAAATCCTCGTGCAATCCGGCACCCAAATGCTGACCGAAGCCAATAGTCTGCCCCGAATGGCATTGCAATTGTTGAAAGGCTTAAGTCGCTAATGTAGCCTGGGCCACCGGCCCGGACTACATTCGGTGGACGTTTTCTTTTTTTATCGGTAGGCTTTTCCGCGTATGGGATTTTTTGGTAAATTATTTGGGGGGAACGCTGAAGCGCCGGAATCAGAGTCAACCGGTGGCACGGTGGAACCGGAGATTACGCCGGAGCAATTGCATATGGCTTGCGCGGCGTTGTTGTTGGAGGTAGCGGAGGCGGATTATAAGGATGATCCGGCGGAGACGCAGGCGGTTTTGCGCGCGCTGGAAAGTGAGCTGGGGCTGAAGCGCGCGACGGTGACGGCGCTGCTCGATCAGGCGAAGGCGGAGACGGAGGGGGCCACGGATTTATTTCCGTACACGCATCTCATCAATCAACGCTGCACGCGCGAACAAAAGTGCGCGATGCTGACGGCGATGTGGCGCGTGGCGTTTGCCGATGGGGATTTGGATAAATACGAGGAGCACCTCATCCGCCGCACCACGGAATTGCTGCGGCTGGACCACTCAGATTTCATCCGCGCCAAACAAGCGGGGCGACCGAAGGAGAGGTAGAGCGGTTTCTCCGGAACCGCCGGGGCGCGCTCGGAGAGCGCGCCCTACCCACACCGTGCCAACTCGCACCAACGTTTAATTCCTTTCAGCCAATTTATTTCAGGCCGAATTTTTGTGCGACGAAGTCCACGCCGTCTTTATAATTTTCCGGTATGGGGCCGTGTTTGTAATGCACCACGCATTCCACGCCGGCGGCGCGCATTTTTTCCTGCAGCTTAAGGCCGAAGAGGGCGTGGTGCACCCATGAGTTGGGGCGGGTGCGTTCGGTGACGGGATCTTTGGCCCGCGTGTGGCTGAGAAAAACCGGCGCGTCATCAGCGCTCACGTGATAGTAGGGCGAGCATCGCCTCGCCAAGGCGATCACGTGCGGATGGGTGAGTTCGTCGAGCGACTGGATTGCGAAACAATCTTTGGTGCTCGGATATTCCTTGAGGTTGTTCACGCCGAACCATCCGAACACCACCGTGGCGTCGAGGTTGGTGGGCGCATCGCTGGTGGCGGCACAGGTGAGGCGGGTGGACTGCCGGGCAATGGGATCGTCGCTGGTGGGGTTTGCCAAATCATCGTGCGTAGCCAGCCACAACGCCATCAGCCCGCCCGCGGAATGGCCTCCGGCGGCGACGCGTTGGGGATCAATTTTCCATTCGCTTGCCTTGCTGCGCAGAAATTGAATTGCCCGCGCGCCATCGTGCAGCGGTTGCGGCAACGGCCCGGATTGGGCGAGCCGATAATTACACGAAGCCACCGAAATGCCGCGTGCGTGAAAGGCGCGGATCACATCGGAACGCAGCCCCCACTTGTCGCCCACGCTGAAGCCGCCGCCATGAAAAAAAACATAGAGCGGACGCGGCCCCTCGCCGGGCGCTTGGAAAAAATCCAGCCGATGCCGCGCATCCGTGCCGTAAGCAACATCTGCAAACGTGGCCGAAGGCTCGATGGGCCGCCCCTGCCATTGTTTGCCGAGTATCCCAAGTACGCCCAACTTCTCCGGCCGCCACGGTTTGGGAGTGGAACGGCAACCCGCCGCAAGCACTGCTAATGCAATCGTCGGCAACAACAAACTCCGTTTACGAAAATTCACAGGGCAATTAAGTGCGCCCGTTTGCGGATTGGCAAGCTCAACGGGCAGCGGCCAGGTTCCGCGCATACGCTTCAAACTTCACGCGAATCTCATCGCGCACGCGGCGAAAGGTGGCACGAATTTCTTCCTCGGCACCTTCGGCCTTCGCGGGGTCATCAAAGGGCCAATGATGTTTTGCGGATTGGCCAGGGAAATTGGGGCAAGCCGCATCGGCATTGCCGCACACGGTGATGACGGTGTGCACTTCTTTTTCTAAAAACTGATCCAAATGTTTGGAGGCATGGCCGCTGATGTCGATGCCGATCTCGGCCATCACCTCGATGGCCATCGGGTGAACAAAACCGGCGGGGTGCGATCCCGCGCTGGCCACGGTGGCGGCATCGCCCACGGCGGCGCGCAGGATACCTTCAGCGAGATGGCTGCGGCAGCTGTTGCCGGTGCAAAGGATGAGGATGAGTTTGGTTGAGGGTTGAGGGTTGAGCGTTGAGAGTGGCATTGGCGCGCGAACGATATTCACTCAACCCTCATTACTCAACCCTCAACCCGCGCACGGACGCACCGATGCCGTGTGGGTGTATGGGGGTGGGTGTAGGTGTGGACAGGACCGGTTGAGTTTTTCGGCATCGGGCGGTCCCGCGGCCTCCCTGCGAAAGCTGGCTGGAGCCGCCCAGGTCGTCCCGTGTCGTGCGGGCACAGCCGCTTTCGTGATTTAGGTTATACGCGCGGCGGGTTGCGGATGCACGATTGAGTTATTTTAAACTGCTGGAGGGTTATCCGCAGCTTGACTGGGGTACGGTGAATGGCGGGGGTTTGGGGGATAACCATTTAGGGCCCGGCCCACAAACGCCCCCTACCAAAGAAACGACGCTTGCTCGGCGACTTGCTCGCCGTTTTGCCAGAGGGTGACGCGCCAGGATTCGGGTTGGCCGAATTTTTTGTAACTCACCAAATCGATGAGAATGGGAGTCCACGTGTCGCCGCCTTCGGGCGTGGCGGTTTGCTCAAGGGTGAGCGGGGCGACGCCGGCTTTGGTGCTGCGCAGTTCGAGGCGAACGAGCATTTCCGCGTTGCCGCGCCAGTTGACATTGTAACGCACACCGTGCACGGCCTTGGGATCTTTGCGGAGTTCCAGTTGGTAAAGATCGCGCTCGATAAGGGTAACGCCGACGGTATGGCGGCCGTGCTCATCTAGATAATGCGGCAGCACTTTGATGAGGCCGGGCCCGCGGCTCAGGGAGCCGCACCCGAGCAAAGTGATGGCGATGAGGCCAACAAAAAAAACTGCAATTCCTCGCATGGCGAAACCGTAACGACGCAGGGCTAAAACTCAATGCCACGTTGTTGAGTGGACAGAAAACTTATACCCAACCACACCCGTTTGAGCAGGATAACCAACCGTGGAAGGCCCAGTGCGCCCCCCCTGTTTTTTTTGAAAATTCGGCGATTTTCCGTTGCGTGTTCGCCATTTCGTGGTATGCTTAATAAAGAAGCTGCGTTGGAAAACTACAACTCGGAAACCTTATGCCCATGAATCAAGATTACCCACTTTATAACCGCGCCGACCACACGGCACGCACCGAAGATTTGTTTTTAAACCGCCGCCAATGGCTCACACGCACAAGCGGCGGCTTTGGCGCACTAGCGCTCTCGTGTATGATGGCTGAGCAGGGATTTGCCCAAGATAGCGGCAAAGGTGCGCTGGCTCCCAAACAACCGCCGAACAAGGCCAAAGCCAAGCGCGTGTTGCACGTCTTTTTGCAGGGCGCGGCGCCGCATATGGATTTGTGGGATCCGCGACCGGAGCTGAACAAGAGCGGCGGCATGCAACGCGGCAACCGCAAGCTACTCGCCTCCCCCTTCAAGTTTCCGAAGTTCGGCAAGAGCGGCCTGCAGATGAGCGAAATCTGGCCCAACATCGGCCGACACGCCGATGACATCGCCATCATCCGCTCGCTCTACACCGATGCCCCCGCGCACGGCCCGGCCACTTATATGATGAACACCGGCGAGATGCAGGAAATCCGCCCCGCCGTCGGCAGTTGGGCGCTGTACGGACTCGGCACAGAAAACCAAAACCTACCCGGCTTCATCACCATGAGCCCCGGCAACGCGCCCGACGCGCGCAACTTCACCAACGCCTTTTTACCCGGCGCGTTTCAGGGCACTTTCGTGAATTCCAATAACACGAAAATCGAAGACATCATCAAAAATATTAAGAGCGACTTTGCCAGCCGAAATGATCAGCGCAAGCAACTGGACCTGCTGTTAAAACTCAATGAGATTCACAAACAAAAGCGACAGGCCGAAGGCGCGTTGGAAGCCCGCATCAACACCTTCGAGCTAGCCTACCGCATGCAAACCGATGCCCGCGAAGCCTTTGACATCGCCGGCGAAAAACCCGAGACCCTCGCCAAGTACGGCAACAACGGCCAAGGCCGGCAGCTACTCATCGCGCGGCGTTTGCTCGAGCGCGGTGTGCGCTTCGTTCAGGTAAACCAAGGCGGCTGGGATCTCCACAACGGCATCGCCAATCGCGCCGCACGCAATGCCCAACAGCTCGACCCCGCCGTGGGCGCGTTGATGGATGACCTCAAGGAACGCGGTCTATTTGAGGATACCTTGGTTTATATCTCCAGTGAATTCGGCCGCAGCCCCACCGAAGATGGTGGCGGCGGACGCAGCCACAACGCGCGCGGCATGAGCACCGTACTCGCCGGCGGCGGCATCAAAGGCGGCATCGGCTACGGCTCCACCGATGAACTAGGAGGATCGGCCGTGGAAAACAAAGTCCACGTCAAAGATTTGCACGCCACGATTCTCAATCAACTTGGGTTCGACCACGAAAAGCTTAACTTCCGTAACGGCGGCCGGGATTTCCGGCTCACCCAGCCCACCCGCACGCTGCCGCAAGGGGGCCAAGTTGTGGAAGGCGTGATCGCGTAGCCTATTTTGACCATGCCCGTGCCAATTGCGGGACAGGAAACTAAACGCAATTGAATGCAAATAAATGCGATTGAAGAAAATTTGTGCTATGAAAAATAACCTCACCCGCACACTCAACCCAACCCAACCGGCCGCCTTCATCCCACTGATCGCGGTCGTTTTGATTTGCCTCACCTCCGCCGCATCCGCCCAGCAAATTTCGCCGGCAGATCAGGAATATTTTGAAGCCAAAATCCGGCCCATCCTCGTAGACAACTGCTACAATTGCCACGGCGACGGTGCCACCAAAGGCGGGCTCGACCTTGGAAGCAAAGGCGGCTCACGCGCCGGAGGCAATACTGGTTCGGCCGTCGTGCCGGGGGATCCGGGGAAAAGCATCCTCATCAAGCGCATTAAAAACCTCGCCGACCCGATGCCCCCTTCCAACAAAGACCCCCTCACCGACGCGCAGATTTCCGAACTCGAAAGCTGGATCCGCCGCGGCGCGCCCGATCCACGCACCGGCAAATCCGCCGGCGTCATCAAGACGCAGTCCGACCGGGAAAAAGCAAAAGCCCACTGGGCATTTCATAAAGTAAAAACCCCCACGCCGCCCCTGCCCGAATATGTGTTTAACGGCAAACTTAAAGGCTGGATCCAAAACCCCATCGACGCCTACATCCTCAAATCCCTCGAAGAACAAAATATGGTCCCCTCGCTCCCGGCGGAAAAATGGGCACTCCTACGCCGCGTGTATTTTGACCTCATCGGCCTTCCCCCAAGCTACGAAGACATTCAGCGCTTCACCAGCGGACAGGAAACCTACGAACAAGTCATCGACCGCCTGCTCGCCAGCCCGCAATATGGCGAACGTTGGGGCCGCTATTGGCTGGACGTCGCCCGCTATGCCGACACCACTGGCTCGGACAATCGCCGCGGCAACGTATCCCGCTACATTTACGCCTACACCTATCGCGATTGGGTCATCAACTCAATGAACGAAGACAAGCCATACGACAAATTTCTCATTGAACAAATCGCTGCCGACCAGCAAAAAACCAATCACGGCGACCTCGCCGCTATGGGCTTCCTCACGCTGGGCCGTCGCGACCGCAACAACGAGGAAATCATCGATGATCGCATCGACGTGCTCACCCGCGGCACCCTCGGCCTCGCCGTCTACTGCGCCCGCTGCCATGATCACAAATTTGACCCAGTACCCACTGCCGATTACTACTCACTCTACGGCGTATTCAATAGCTCCCGTGAGCCCGACGACAAGACAAAGCTCAAGGATTACGTGCTGGCAACCGGATCCACCAGCGGTGGCGATGGCACCTACGCAGGTCGCTCCGACGTTGCCGAATATCAATCCAAGCTGAAAACGCTCACCGCCGACCACAAACAATACCGTCTGCAAAAAGAATACGAAAACAACAACAACTCCCGCCAATTCATCGCTTCATATATGTATTGGACTCATATGTATACCAAAAACGATATCCGCGTGCGCGACAAACGCCGAGAATTCGAGAGCACACTCGACAAACTCATGCAAAAAGCCACCGGCGATAAAAAGGCTAAGAGCAAAATCAAGCTCAAGTCGGAAGTCGGCGAAACCTGGCAAAATTATATGCGGCGAAAAAAGGAGGACGACCGCGTGTTTGGCCCGTGGGTCACCTACGGAAACGTATCCACCAACGCCGCCGGACGCTTCATTTCCGCCGAGCTCACCAAAGCCCAAGCCAAGTTACGCCCATTGCTCGCCAAGCCCGATCCGAAAAATAAACGCGCCAAACGCATCAACCCCATCGTGGCAAAATATTTCCCACTCAACAATCCCCCCGCCAATATGGGCGAAGTTATGAAGCGATATGACGCTATGTTTAAACTCGCCGATCAGCAATGGCGGTTTGCCATCCAGCAATTCACTGCCCAACGCGCCCAAAGCAAACCCGGTGAACAGATGGACCCTCCAAAAAGTATGGCCGATGCCCAAAAACGATTCGGCGTGGAATACGACAAACAATTTGGCAAAGATTACGCAATCCAGATGGAGGAAATCCGACGCGTGATTTTCGAGCGAGGGCATCCCTGCAAATCCACCTTCGACGAACTTAAACGCAACGACCGCGGACTCGAAAACGAAGAACGCGATCGCTTCCTATCCAAAATTGAAACACTCAAAATTGACCACCCCGGCTCGCCTCCTTTGGCTATGGTGCTCGTGGATGGCGCCCCACGCAACGAGCGCATTATGATCAAAGGCAACCGCGGACAACGCGGCAAGGAAGTGCCCCGCCAATTTCTGGAAATCCTCTCCGGCGACGATCGCAAACCCTTCCCCAAAAACACCAGTGGCCGCCTCGAACTCGCCAAAGCCATAGCCAGCAAGGAAAATCCACTCACCGCACGCGTGATGGCGAACCGCATTTGGATGCTCCACTTCGGCAAAGGCATCGTCAGCTCCATCAGCGAATTCGGCGTGCGCGCCATGGATCCCTCTCACCCCGAGCTGCTCGATTACCTCGCCTGGTATTTCACCACCCATAACTGGTCCATGAAAACGCTGCACAAGCACATCCTCATGTCCAACACCTACCAGCAAACCAGTGATGACAACCCGCGCTACAGCATCAAGGATCCCAACAACATTTATTACTACAAAATGGACCGCCGCCGGCTGGACTTCGAAGCCTTCCGCGACGGCATGCTTTCCATATCCGGCAAGGCCGACCTCGCCATGGGCGGCAAACCGCTGCGCCTCACCGGCGGCTCCCCCAACTATCGCCGCACCGTCTACGCCCTCATCGACCGCCGCAACCTCGACGAAGTTTTCAAGACCTTCGATTTTGCCAACCCGGACAAAACCGCTGGCCAGCGATTCACTTCCACCGTCGCCCAACAGGCACTCTTCATGATGAACAGCCCGATGGTGGCGGACCTCGCGCATCAACTCGTTAACCGCAAGGAATTCACCTCCATCCAGGATGACCGCGCCCGCATCACTGCGCTCTACAACATGATCTATCAGCGCGCACCCGAACCCATCGAACTCAAACTCGGCGTGCGTTATTTGCAGCAACAAACCGGGGGCGTCACCACCGGGGCAATGAAAAGTACCCCCACTTGGTATAACGGCTACGGTCAAGCCGATCGCTACAATGAGAAAAACAAACTCTACTCCATCAAATTCTTCCAGTTCCCCTTCACCGACGGCAAAGTTTGGAAAGGCAACAGCCCGCAGTTCGGCCCACTCGAGCTCACCGCCACCGGCGGGCATCCCGGTTCACACCCCAATGTAGCCGTCATCCGCCGCTGGGTGGCCCCGACCGACACCATTGTGGATGTCCGAGCCAGGCTTGAACATAAACTCGACGACACCGCCGAAGCCGCCCGCAAAGATAAAATGAACGAAGTCTTGCGCAAGTTTTATGATGACAAAGTGTGGGATGGCATCACCGGCGTCATCGTTCATAGCCGAGTGGCCAACGGCGGTGCCCGCCTCGGCAAAGAATTGTGGCGCAGCGACGTGCGGCGCACCGCACGCGGCACAGATCTCTCCAACCTCACAGTGAAACGCGGCGACACGATCGACTTCATCGTATACAGCGGCAAGGTCATTGACCCCAAAGCGCTCGCCAGCACCAAACGCAATTATGGCTTGGAGAATCCCCAACAGGATCAGTTCACTTGGAACCCCACCGTGAGCATCAAAAAAGAAATCGCCGACGCCATAAACAATAAAGCCGGCTCACTCCAAATCACTTCCTGGCAAGCCTCCAGCGAATTTCTCGGATCCACCTATAAACCCAAGCCCCTCAACGCCTGGGAAAAATACGTCCAAGTCCTCCTCCTCTCCAACGAGATCGCCTTCGTGGATTAAGTTGGATAGCGACGCGCTGTGCGCGTCCACAGGCGGACGAAGCTACGAATTCACCCCGCCACCGGCGGCAGGGCTTTCTGTTTTTGTGCGCGGATTTCTTTTTGTTCCTCCAACACGCAAAGCAATTCTGCTTCCGGCAAATTAGGTTGGGCGGTCAATCGCGTCAGCTCGGCCAAACGCCGGTCGAGATACCGCGCACGCAGGCGGCTTACCAAATCCGCCAATTGGGTTGCGGGATTTGGGATGGGATCATCTGCGGCTAAGGCGCCGGTGAGCAGGCGCGCGTTGGCTTCGTCCAGCTCAGGCACCAATGCGCCGGCGTTCATTCCCAGCGCAGGCGCACGTTCAAGGATGTGCCGCACGCCCACGTGCTCCACCCATTCGGGGTTCAACTGCGCCGCCACCCATTCGCCATATACCGCACCTTCCGCTTCGTGAAAAGCCAGGCGCAACAGCCATTCCTCCTTTCGCGAGGGAGGTTCAGTGGAAATCACCGCCGGGGAAACTTCCTCCTCCCGAGGACGATTCACGCGCTCCTTCGGCAACCGCGCAAACTCCGCGTGCACCGCCTCGGCGGACGCGCCCACGGCCAACGCGGTTTGTTGCACCACGCGATCAAGCAGCACGGCGTCGTGCGTTTTTCGCACCGCCTCGCCCATCGCTCGGATGACCGCCTGCCGGCCACGATCGCTGCCGGTGTCATTTTCGGTGACCAGATATTGCAGGTAAAAATCAAAAAATCCCGGTGCCGCTTCCATTAATGCGCGGAACGCGTCCGCGCCCTTTTCGCGGATGAAACTATCCGGATCATGCGGCGCAGGGACAGTCATCACCCGAATCGCCAGCTCGCTATCGAGCAAGCCGTCGAGCGACCGCACGGCGGCGGTTTGGCCGGCGGTGTCGGAATCAAAACACAAAATCACTTCATTGGCATAACGCTTAAGCACGCGCGCGTGGTCCGCGGTGAGCGCGGTGCCTTGCGGCGCCACCACATTTTCAATGCCAGCCATATGGCACGCGATGGTGTCGAGCTGGCCTTCGCAGATGAGTACGCTCTCGGCGGCAATAATCGGGCGGCGCGCTTTGTCCAAACCATAAATCACTTTGCTTTTGTGAAAAATCGGGGTTTCGGGCGAGTTCACATATTTTGCGCCCTTCACATCCGCCTCCAATACGCGCCCGCTGAAACCAATCACACGGCTTTGTTCATCGCGAATAGGAAACATCAGCCGCGCACGGAAGCGACCGTATTGCCGGCCGTCCTTGCTCGCCACCAAACCGGCCTGCTCCATCACGCGCGGCTCGTGCTGTTGCGCTTTGGCCCAGTTCACCGTGTCCTCCCAATCGCCCGGCGCGAAGCCGAGCCGAAAGGCTTCCACCGCTTCGGCGCTCACGCCGCGCGCCTGTAAATAATCGCGTGCCGGTTGTCCGGCGGCGTCATTGAGCAACACATTGTGCCAGCGTTTGGCGAGTTGTTCGTGCACTTTTAAGAGCGCATCTTTTTCGCGCCGCTTCTCACCCGCCCGCGGGTCATCCTCCAGTTCCAGCGGAATGCCCGCCCGCTCGGCCAGCCGTTTTACTGCATCCACAAACCCAATGTGCTCATATTCCTGAATGAACTTAAACACGTCACCGCCCGCATGACAGCCGAAGCAATGATAAATTTGCCGCTGCGGATTGACGTTGAAGCTGGGACTGTTTTCTTTGTGAAAGGGGCAGAGCGCCACGTGATTGCCGCCCGCGCGCTTGAGGGGAAAATAGCCACCGATAATTTCGACGATATCGCTGGCGGCGCGCACCTGTTCGAGGGTGTTATCAGGAATCAACCGGGCCATAGCGCCAATCAGGGCATTAGGGATTGGCTGCCAGCCACTCACGAATCACCGGCGCCTGTGCGTGGGTCGGCTTCAGCACCAGCACGCGGCGATAATGTGTCCGGGCGAGATCGGCGCGCTGAAGTGTTTGCGAATACAGATTGGCCAGCTCGAGGTGCCCTGGCGTGTACGTTGGATACATCTTGAGCAGGTTTTCATATTCGCCCGCGGAATCCAAAGGATACTTCGCCCGATCCAATGCCCGGGCAAATCCGTAGCGGGCGTTCATCGAAAGCGGGTTCAGCGAGAGCGCAATTTCATAAACCGGCAACGCGGCCTTCACATCGCCGCTGCTCATAATTGCCAATGCAAGATTTTGATGCGCCTGTTGATAGCTCGGATCCAGCTTCAACGCCTCACGATAAGCGGCCCGGGCATCCTCCAACTGGTTCTGCCGATGAGCCTGATAAGCTTGATTAAATTTTTCGCGCGCCTGTTCGCGATCCCCTCCCGAGGGCCGTTTGGGTTTTTGATAAGTATACCGATCAATACCCGGCACATTGGGCAACTTCACCTCTGCCACGGTAGGGTTCGAGGCAACAGGTGGCGTGGGCGGCTGCGGCTTGGGAGGATCCACTTTGGCCACTTGCACCGGCTTGGGTGGCTTAGGCGGTTGAGGTGGATCTGGAATTACCGGCTGAGGTTTGGGGACGGGCGGTGCCACGACGGAAACGTTGGTCGCAGTCACAGTGACCGGCGGCGGAGCCACGCGGCGGGGCGGCACAGCATTGGTCGTCACCACATGGCCGAATTTACCACCATGTGGAAATACCGCCTGCACTACGAACGTCGCGTCATTCGTGTTCACCTGCACCGGAGGTTCATAGCCCGCCACGGTGTTGGTGGGCGAATTAGCCGCCACGGCCACAGGATTCAATTCGCGATCCAAGTCCGCCACAATGCGCTGCACCGCCTGCGGGCCTTTGGGATTCATCTCCAAATATTTTCGATATGCCGCCAGCGCCTGTACGCGTGGCTGCGAAACATTGGGCAGCGCGTGCCGATGCATCACAATGGCGAGATTCAACTGCGCGGCGGAATAGTTCGGCTGTTTTTGCAACGCGGCGCGGAAGCTGTCCAAGGCTTTCATCGGCTGCTCACGCGCGAGCTGCACCACGCCCAAACGATTCAGTGTGCGGGCAGAATCCGGCTGGAGCGCCAAGGCGCGGCCGAGTTCCAATTCCGCTTCATCCAGCCGCCCGTCTCGCCGGCACGCCTCGGCCAGCCAATAGTGGGCAGCGGGATTGGATTCCAGTTGCGCGTAGGTGCTGAGATGCTGCCGCGCGTAGGTTGGTTGGCCGGCATCCATGTACAAACGCCCCATGTTAAAATATAAGACATGCGATCCCTCGCGCTTGCCGAGCATCCGATCCTGCCCCATGAGCTTGATGGCGTGCTGATACGCTTTGCCCGCGTCGACGTGCTTGCCGCCGCGGTGCAGCGCGAGGCCGAGATGATTCCACGTCCGCCAATCCTCCGGCAAAAGTCGCGTGGCTTTTTCAAAAGCCGCGGCCGCTTGTTGCGGCCGGTTGCCGTCGAGGTGTTCGCGGCCTTCGAGCATCGCGCGCGCGCCGGGAGGCGTACAGCCGACACCGAACCATAAGCTGGCCAGCAGCAGCATGATCCCAGCCCATTTTTGTCTCGTTCCCATAGAAATTTTCGTTAGCCTTGCGGCTGAGCATGTTCGCAAATACACAGGATTTGGCAAAGGTGCGTTATTCACGGGCTGGTCGCATCTTGTTCACTTTAATGTTAGGGATCGGCATAACGCTTTCCGCGCACTCTGCAGAGACCAAAAAATCCCGTGTCATCCGCGTGCGCGACGCGGAGTCCACTCGTTTTCTCACCCCAAATCCCACCCGCGTACGGGCAATGCTGGATCGCGCCCTGCTAAAGTTAACTGCCCAACCCAACGCGCGCGCGGCTTGGCGCACGTTGGTGATCCCCGCCGATATCATCGGCCTCAAGGTGGATGCCCAACACGGACCGATGGCCGGCACGCGTCCGGCGGTGGTGGAGGCGGTGGCACGCAGCCTAATGGACGCCGACATTCCTGCGCGGCAAATTGTAATTTGGGATCGCTCGCTGGAAGAATTGAAAAAGGCCGGCTACGAGAGCCTAGCTAAATCTCTCGGCGTGCGCTTGGCCGGCGCACGCGATGCGGGCTACGAATCGCATCCCAATTTTGATGTCACCCTCACCCACCCGTTGCAGCCGGGCGACCGGCATTTTGGCAAACCCGAAAATGCACAACAGGAACGGCTTTCGCATTTATCCAAACTACTCACGCGCGAACTCACGTGCATCATCAATCTGCATCCGCTCATCGCCCATCCGGTCACCGGCTCGCGGGGTCATCTCGATGCGCTTGGACTTGATAGCGCGGATAACACCGCACGGTTTGGCAAGTCACCCCATCACCTTCGATTGGCCGTGCCTAATTTTTATTTGATGGCCGCGCACTCACTCACACTGCCACCCGCGCGCATCATTGCCGAACTAAAACCGAATGGCAGTAGCCGGGCCCTGTTGCTGCAACCCACTTCCGGTAAAGAATTTTTCTATTTCCACAAAACCAGTGACGAAGCCCTTCCTTTGACACGCGCTTTGGGCGATGCCCTCAAGGCGGCCACCGCCAAAGACAACACCGAAGCGCACGCCGTGTTGGTGCTGGACGAAGCCACCGCGTGGCGCCAACACCTCCTGCCCCACGGCGGCACCGTGCTGGGCGCGCATCAGCTGCGTTCCGATCGCGCATTGCCCGCACCTCGCGTGCGGCTGTGCATCACCGACGCGCTTTTGTGCCAGTTTCATTTGGCTGACACCCGCCGCACGGACTATGCCACCACGCTGAATGAATTGTGGCTGAGCGCCGATCCCGTGGCACTGGATTTGATGGCTGCCGAACGCATTGTGAAACTGCGGCGGTTTGTGAAACTCCCCACCCGCGCCGAGGCAAATGAAATGCGCCGCGCCGCCGGACGGATGGGGATGGGCGTGACGCGGCTTGAGGATGTGGAAATTATTGATCTCCCCGCGCGGCGGAAATGAAATCGCGAATGAGCGACAGCTCTTCCTCGCCTGCGATGGTGTGTTCCTTGGGAAATTCTTTGGCCTCGATTTGCATCCCTCCGTCCTGTCTCAAAATATTCAACTGGCCCTTCACTTTTTCCGCTGGGATGAGCGGGTCAAACGTACCCAGCGTGAAAAGAATTTTCTGCTCCTTCGCCACCGGCGAAAGTTCCGTGATCGCCTGTTCCGGTTCGTGAATGTAGCCACTCACCCCCACGAAACCGGCCAGCCGATGCGGATAACGCATCGCCACTTCCATCGTCATCAAACAACCCTGGCTGAATCCGAATTGAAAAGTTTGGTCGGTGGGAAAGCCCGCTTCGCGCTGGGCATCGAGCAATTCAAACAATGCCGCCCGACTGCGCTCCACCCCCGGCCCGGGGTTTTCATAAATGTCGTACCACGAAAATCCGCCGGAATAATCATCCGGCGCATTCACCAACAAATAATTCAGCCATGGCAACCCTATCGCATCCGGCAGCCAACGATAGCCCTCCAAGCTGTCGCCCAAGCCGTGCAACACCACCATCAACGATTTGGAATCCGCCTCGGCGGCTGGAATGAGTTCGTGCGTAAGCATCCCTATCCATGCCCCAGCCAGCCGCCCACGCAAAGCTCAAAACCACCCGCTTGACAGATGCATATAATCAAGGCATCTTCATATGCATGAGAACGACACTCAATATTGACGATGCCCTGTTGGAGCAAGCGCGTGACTACACGGGTGTGCAGGAGAAAACCGCGCTAGTAAGGCTGGGGCTTGAGGCGCTGGTGCAGCGGGAGGCCGCCCGGCGGTTGGCGGCCTTGGGCGGTTCCATGCCCAACCTGAAGGTGTCGCCGCGCCGGCGATCCGCGTAATGATCCTCGCGGACACATCGGTGTGGGTGCAGCATTTGCGGGTGGGTATTCCGGCATTCGAGGTGGCATTGGAGGAAGGAGAAATCTGCTGTCACGAGATTGTGCTGGGCGAATTGGGCGCGGGCAATCTTGCGCGGCGGCGGCAGTCCTTGGAACTGCTTGTGACGTTGCCCCGTGTAAGGGCGGTTTCCTTTAATGAATGTTGGAGGTTTCTCGAAAACCAAAAGCTATTTGGCATTGGGATTGGGTGGAACGACATCCAGTTGCTTGCCGCCGCGCGTGTAGCTCGGGAAACATTTTGGACATTCGACAAACGACTGGATGAGGCGGCGCGCAAAATGAAGGTGTCCCGCGTTTAGAGGCTTCTCATAAAACGGAGTGCGCGCCGGACTCGCAGGTTATTCATTCCAATTTCCACAATGCGGCCGGTGGAATAATTGGCGCACGCCTAATTACATCCTTGGGATGGTGATGCCTTTTTGGCCTTGGTATTTGCCGCCGCGGTCGGCGTAGCTGGTTTCGCAGATCTCTTCGGCTTCGAAAAAGAGCACTTGGGCGAGGCCTTCGTTGGCGTAAATTTTTGCGGGCAGTGGGGTGGTGTTGGAAATTTCCAGAGTCACGTGGCCTTCCCATTCGGGCTCGAAGGGGGTCACGTTGACGATGATGCCGCAACGGGCGTAGGTGCTTTTGCCGAGGCACACGGTGAGCACGTGGCGCGGGATGCGAAAGTATTCCACGCTGCGCGCGAGGGCAAAGGTGTTGGGCGGCACGATGCATTCATCGGCCTTAATGTTGACAAACGATTTATCATCAAAGCCTTTGGGATCGACGATGGTGCTGAAGACGTTGGTGAATACTTTAAATTCGTCGGACACGCGGAGGTCGTAGCCGTAGCTGGAAACACCGTAGCTGATCACGCGGCTGCCGTCTTCGGCGGCACGGACTTGATCGCCGGCAAAGGGCTCGATCATTCCTTTTTCCTGCGCCATTTGGCGGATCCATCGGTCGGAGTGTATTCCCATATTCTAAACGTGCTTGAATTGAAAAACGGCCCCCGTTGTTTCGGGGGCCGTTAAGTTAGGGGCGGCGGCGGTCCCGCAAGACCGCCGCCGCGGTGTTCTCCACCTACCAACTTAAAGAGGTCTTTTGATATTCGGTGACGCGGGTTTCAAAAAAGTTTTTCTCTTTCGCGAGGTCAATCGTTTCGGACATCCACGGGAAGGGATTGGCGTCGCCGTACTTGGCGGTGAGGCCGATGCGCTCGAGGCGGCGGTCGGCGATGTGCTGCACGTACTCGCGGAACATTCCGGCGTTGAGGCCAAGAATGCCGCGCGGCAGGCAGTCCTGTGCGTAGGCGATTTCCAACTCCACGGCTTCCTCGATGAGGCTGTCGATTTCCTTTTGGAATTCCGGCGTCCACGCCTCGGGGTTCTCGGCTTTGATGCCGTTGATGAGGTCGAGCCCGAAGTTCATGTGGATGGTTTCATCGCGCATGATGTATTGGAACTGCTCGCCAATGCCGGTCATGCGGTTGCCGCGATGGAAGGACAGGATCATCACAAATCCGGAGTAGAAAAAGATGCCTTCCATGATGACGTAAAACCCGATGAGGTTCCTGAGGAACGTTTGGATGCCTTCGGTGGTGTCAGTGTTGAAACCGTCCTCCATAATTTCGCGGGTGAGGCGCATCTCAAAGTTGTCCTTGTCGCTGATGGACGCCACTTCGTGATACATGTTGAACACCTCGCGCTCGTCGAGATTCAGCGATTCGCAAATGTAATGAAACGTGTGCGTGTGGATCGCTTCCTCAAAAGCCTGTCGCAGCAGATACTGGCGGCACTCGGGATTGGTGACGTGCTTGAAAATCGCGAGCACAATGTTGTTGCCCACGAGGCTCTCGGCCGTGCTGAAGAAACCAAGGTTGCGCATAATCACGCGGCGCTCGTCGGCGCTGAGCTTGTTGGATTTCCACAGCTCAATGTCCTTTTGCATCGGCACTTCGTCGGGCATCCAATGGTTTTTGCAGCCATTGAGGTAATGTTCCCAAGCCCATTCGTATTTGATGGGCATCAGCTGGTTCACGTCCACGGCCTGGCAGTTGATGAGCCGTTTGTCCTTGGCGTTGATGCGTTTGGTGAGGTCGTGTGCCTCGGCGGGTTGGTCACTTACATTACAACAAGACATAGATTTCCTTTGGTTGAGTTTTGGTTTTTGTAAATTACTGACAGGCCTCGCACTCGGGATCGAGGATGCTGCAGGTGGGGGCGACCACTGCGCTGGATTCCGATTTGCTTTTCATCCACTCCGGCTGCACGCCGTAGCTGTTGATGTTCACTGTCGATTTTTCAATTTGCGTCGCCCCGAGTGTGCGCAGGTAGTAAGTTGTTTTCAGGCCGGCTTCCCACGCGAAGAAATACATATCGCTCAATACCCGGCCGGTCTTGCCGCCCTCGGGTACTTGTCGGAGGTCGAAGTACAGGTTCAGCGATTGGCCCATATCGATCCACTTTTGGCGCCGCGCCGCGCAGGCGATCAGCCATTTGGAATCAATCTCGAATGAGGTGCGGAAAACATCCTTCATATCATCTGGGATGCGATCAATCTTCAGCACCGAGCCATCGTAATACTTGAGGTCCTCCACCATTTGCGCGTCCCACAAGCCACGCTCCTTCAGTTGTTCCACGAGGTAATCATTCACCACCGTAAACTCGCCGGAGAGGTTCGCCTTCGCGTACATATTTTTGTAAGTCGGCTCGATGGATTGGCTGACACCGATGATATTCGCGATGGTGGCCGTGGGGGCGATGGCCATCGTGTTGCTGTTGCGCACGCCGTGTTTCGCGATCGATTCGCGCACGGGCGTCCAGTCCATTTGCGCGCTGCGATCCACCGTGAGGCTGCCGCCGCGCTCTTGCGCGAGCAATTCAATCGTGTCGATGGGCAGCAACCCGCGGGACCATTTGGAGCCTTCATACGTTTCGTACGGGCCGCGCTCGGCCGCCAGTTCGCTGGACGTGAGGATGGCGTAGTAGGAAATCATTTCCATGCTGCGATCGGCAAAGGCCACTGCCGCCTCGCTGGAGTACGGAATGCGCAGCTTATAAAGCGCATCCTGAAACGCCATCACGCCCATGCCCACGGGGCGATGGCGCATATTCGCCGTGCGCGCCTCGGGTGTGGGGTAGTAGTTGATGTCGATCACGTTATCCAGCATCCGGATGGCCGTGCGCACGGTGCTGGCGATGAGTTCCTCATTGAGTTCGCCGTCCTTGATGTGCGCGGTGAGATTTACCGAGCCCAGATTGCACACGGCTGTTTCCTCGGCACTGGTGTTGAGCAAAATTTCCGTGCACAAATTTGAGCTGTGCACCACGCCCATATGATCCTGCGGCGAGCGCACATTGGAGGGATCCTTAAAGGTAATCCACGGATGCCCCGTTTCGAAAAGGCTCATCAGCATTTTGCGCCAAAGATTCTCGGCCTGCACGGTTTTGAAATGCTTGATCTCGCCGGCCGCAGCCATCGCTTCGTATTCTTCGTAGCGTTTCTCAAATGCCGCGCCGTACAGATCGTGCAAATCCGCCACGTCGCTCGGGCTGAAAAGCGTCCACTCGCCGCCCGCCTTCACGCGTTTCATAAACAAATCCGGGATCCAGTTGGCGGTGTTCATATCTGGAGTGCGCCGGCGTTCGTCGCCGGTATTCTTGCGCAGGTCCATGAAATCCTCGATGTCCAAGTGCCACGTCTCGAGGTACGCGCACATCGCGCCCTTGCGTTTGCCGCCTTGGTTCACGGCCACGGCGGTGTCGTTGGCGACTTTCAAAAACGGAATCACGCCCTGACTTTCGCCGTTGGTGCCTTTGATGTGCGAACCGGTGGCGCGGATATTCGTCCAGTCATTGCCCAAACCGCCGGCCCATTTAGACAAGCGCGCATCGTCGGCCACCAGTTTGAAAATGCTTTCGAGATCGTCATCCACCGTGCTGAGGTAGCAGGAGGAAAGTTGCGGGTGCAACGTACCCGCGTTGAACAACGTGGGCGTGGAGGACATAAAGCGGAAGGAACTCAACGCGTGATAAAACTCAATCGCGCGCTCCTCGCGGTTGGCTTCGTTCATCGCCAGCCCCATCGAGACGCGCATATAAAAATACTGCGGCGTTTCAATCCGCGTGCCGCCGATGTGAATGAGGTAACGATCGTAAATCGTCTGGATGCCCATATAAGCAAACTGCTGATCGCGCTCCAGCTTGAAGGCCTCCGCCAGCTTGGCGTGGTCGTACTGCAGCAAATCCGGCGACAACCGCCCGGCGTCCACGCCTTGGCGGAGGTAATCGGGGAAATGATCGCGGTGCAATTGCGGCAACTCCACCGGCGAATCAAACTTCGGCAGCACTTCCTCGTAAATTTGGTTCAGCAACAAACGCGCGGCCACGTAGGTGTACGCCGGCTCTTTTTCGATTCGCGACTTGGCGGACATCACCAGCGCTTTGTCGATCTCCACCGTGTGTACGCCGTCGTACAGGTTGCGCATCGTCTCATCGAAAAGATCGTTGGCTTGGCATTTGTCTTCCACCCCACGGCACGCGCCGAAGATGTCGCGCTTTAACCGGCTGGGATCGAGCACTTCCTGTTCGCCGTCGGGCAACGTCACGAACAATTGTTCCTGCGTCTGACCGTCCACCGTGCGGTCGCCCCGAATGGCGCGCGCCTTGCGGCGTTCCTCGCGATAAACAATGTAGCGCTTGGCCGCGCCGTGGAAGCCGCCGGACATCAGCTTTTCTTCCACCACATCCTGAATCCGCTCAATCTCCAGCGACTCGTCATTGGACAAATAAACTAGGCAACGCTCCACGACTTCGTGCGTGAGCAACTGCGCATCCGCCTGCATCGATTCCGGCGCGGGCTCGTCCTGTTCCAAACCGGCGTCCGCCTTCAACGCCGCTTCGAGGGCTAAATAAATTCTCGTTTCATCAAACTCAATGATACGTCCATCGCGCTTGCACACTTGGAGTTGTTTGCCTTCGAGGGGGTCCAAAGTAGCCATCCGCAATTGGCCGTCGAGCTGCTCATTAATCATACTTAGTTTATTCCTATCAATCGTTCAGCGGCCGCCACGCCGCGTTGCATCTTGGGTCGGCAAACTGAGTTTCACCGGCCCGGGGTAGGTTGGGTTAAACCGCCCCAACTGCCCTGGCAAGGCAGCCGCCCGCACACTCGCGCAGGACTTGTCGTTCAAGCCGATCCAGCCCCCAAATCCGCCCACCCCGCCGCAACGGCGCTTCGCAGGCTAAATTGGGTCGAAAAACCATCATTTTACCGAAATAATCAGCAGGTTATTCACAGAAGACTCACATACTGTTATGAAGTTATTTACTGGCATATCCACAAGCTGTTGTGTGACCTCGCGATCAACTGCGCGATATATTGGGGTATCCCCAAAATTAGTCAACACATAAAATGACAAATTGTGGATAACCGAAGCCCGTTTTTTAGACAAATGCTCAAATGCCTCGGTATAGGCTCATTTGGGGGCCAAAAGAAATAATTCACAGTTCACTATTCACACCTCTTTCGGGGTGTGCGAGGTGAGTTTGGTGAATACCTGCGCCCCAAGCCGGTGAGACCGTGCAATTCAGTGTGAAAAAGCCCGAAAATGAGCGCGATTTATTGGCAAATGTGCCAAGCAATTTCGCTACTCCCCGCGGAGCCAGTCGACAATGCGTTCCATTTGACGAAGTGTGAGTTTTTTGTCTTTGCCAAAGGCGGGCATACGGTCGTTCTTTTTGCCGTAAAACCGTTCATGCGCAGGATCATTTACGATACCGAGCATCCATTCGCGCGAGCCGTAGCCGGTCAAGTCCGGTGCCGAATAATCATCCGCATTCCAACCGCCCAACGCGTGGCAATCGGTGCAGCCGATTTCGTCAAACAACTCGCGACCCTTTTGAATGGCTTCGTGATCCGCCAAATCCATTTTCGATTGCGAAGCCAACGTCGCTTCGGCGGAGATGGCTTTGATGAGCAAATCCATATCCGCGCGCAAATCTTTGTCGTCATCGATGCCATCGAATTCGTCGTTCAGGAAATCCTGCATCTTACTTTTCTGGGCGTGCGCGGTGTGGCCGAAAAACTTGTCGGATCCAAACCGCTCGGGGTGCAGTAGTTCCGTCAAGTACTCGCGACTGCCAAACCCTTTGAGATCCGGCGCGCTCGGTTTTTCGACTGGATTGCCGAGGCCATTGTTGCCGCCATACGTGTGGCAGCTGGCGCAGTGTTGGGCAAACAGTTTCGGCCCCTGCAACAACGCCAGCGCGCCTTCGGGTGGAATGCCGTTCTCGGCCAGTTCTTTCACGATGGCTGCTTCGCGCGCGGCTTGTTCTTTGGAAGCAATGTAAGTGGGATTGTTGCGGTCGGAATTCACTGCCATGTAAGTGAGGATGCCGGCGAAGGCGAGGATGCCAAAAAGCAGGCCCACATTGAAACGGTGGCCGCGCTCGGATTTGCCGATGATGGGCATCAGGAAAATCAAGGTCATCGCTATGCCGGGCAGCACGACCGCGCCGAGCACTTCCCAATGGCCGGGAAAATATTTCAGGAACTGGAAGAGGAACAGGAAATACCAATCCGGCCGCGCTGGATATGCGGAGGAAGGATCGGCGGGGGCATCGAGGTGCGCGCCGTTGAAGGCAAAGTACAGCACAAGAATGGTGACGAGCACGGCAAGGCAGGCGACAGCATCTTTGAGGACTTGCTCGGGCCAGAAATATTCGTCGGCTTTTTTGATCGGTTTTTTGGGAGTCAAACCGTGTCGGCGGAACAAATAAATGTGGCCAACCGTCAGCCCAATGACACTCAGGGGCAAAATGCCCGCGTGCAGCGCGAAGAAGCGCGTGAGCGTGTGATGCCCGTAATCCGCGCCGCCGAGGACGAGTTGCTTGAGCGTTTCGCCAATGAGCGGCGTGCTGCCTAAAATATCCGTGGCGACTTTGGTGGCCCAATAGCCTTTTTGATCCCACGGCAAAAGATAGCCGGTGAGCGACAGCGCGAGCACGAGTTGCAGCAGAATAATCCCGAACCAAAAATTGATTTCGCGCGGCGCTTTGTATGCGCCGTCGATGACCACTTGCATCAAGTGCAGCACCAGCAGCACGGTCATCACCTGTGCCGTCCAGTGATGCAGCCCGCGCAGGAAGTGCCCGCCGGTCATGTGCTCCTGAATATAGTAGACGCTTTCCCACGAAGTTTGGCCGCTGGCGCTGTAGCCCATCCACAGGAAAATGCCGGTGATGAACTGAATCATCAGCGTGAACGTCAGCGTGCTGCCCCACACGTAACGCCAGCGCGAACCGCCCGGCACGGTTTCAAACAGCGCCTCGCGGATGTGATCTTTAATGCCGGTACGATTATCCAGCCAATCGTAAAGTTGCTTCAAGCGCTGCATCATGAAATGGCGATCTTATCCTTTGAGTTGGCCTTGAAGCGCTGGAATTTTACCCACACTTCGCTGGTGTTGCGCAGCTCCACGTCCAGCGTGTCCATCCCGCGCGGACTCACGCCATTTTTCAATTTGCCATCCAGTGCGAAATTACTGTCGTGACACGGGCAGAAAAAATCCGACTCCTCTTTGCGGTAATCCACAAAACAACCGAGGTGCGGGCAAACCGTGTTAAACGCGGTGACCTCATCTTTTTCATTTTTCAGCAAATAAACCGCGCCCACCGGCACATCTTTATAGCGCGTCCACTTGTCCGATTTATCGGCCACGATGGCGAACTTCATTGGCACGCCGGTTTCCAAACCGCCTAAATCTCCCAGCCGAATCATCGCCCCGCCCTCGGCCGCCTCTTTATCCATTAGCGGACTGAGCGCCACGCGTACGCCAGCCGCCATCGGCACTGCGCCGATGGCCGCACCGATCACGCAGGACGCGCCTTTAATAAACTGCCGACGATCCGGTTGCTCTTCTTCGGAATGTGAATCGTTTTCGCCTGTCATAATATCCTCGGGAAATGCTCAGTCAATGGACGCGAACCCTCCCGCAAAATTCAGTTCCCAATACACCAAGCCCGCGAGTTCTTCAAGCTTGGCGGTTTTGAAGTGCATTTTTCGCGCGTATCCCCTAACGTACCCGCGTGCTGGCACTCAGCCTTTTTCCCGGCGACTCGGCCTTGATGTTGTTCCTGCTCGTGGTGGGCGCATTCACCTTGCTCGGCCTGCAAACCGATGGCTTACGTATGGGGATGCTGTTTGTCGGCACGCTGTTGGCGCTGATCTTCGCGCCGATGCTCGCAGGCGTTTTAGGAAAATTCATTAATCTCCCCGAGCATCCGCTTTGGTGGGAATTGGGCGCGGGCAAAATCTGGGCCTTCTTTATTCTGATGACCGCCGTACTCGCCGCCACCCAACCGCTGCATCGCAAACTGCAACATCACATCAAACACAAACTCGAAACCAATCGCCTCGCCGAATGGGATCGCGTGAACTCCATCGCCGGCATTTCGCTCGGCGGCATTCTCGGCGTGCTCTATCTAATGCTATTGGCCGGCATCATCACACCGCTCGGCTACGCCGCCAACCAAGTACGCCCCAACGAATCCGCCGCGGCCGATGAGCCGATGGGCTATCGCCTGGCCGCGCGTTTGCATCGCGATTTTCGCACGCTTGGCCTCGACAAATCCGCGCGCCTTTTCGATCCCGCCAGCGACCGCTTTTATGATGCGGCCGATATCACCGGTTTGCTTTATCATAATTTGCGCGGAAAAAATTTGCGGCCCTTTCGCACGCGGCTCGTGGCCTATCCCGCCTTGGTGGAAGCCGTACACACGCAGCATCTCTTCCATCTTTTGCACCTCAGCAGCACCAACACGTTTCTATTGGCCGACCTGCAAAATCAGGCATCTCCCTCCCGCCTGTTGCAACACGCGCACGTGCGCGACGCCCTGACCAATGAGGACCTGCGCAAAAAACTCGCCCAAGTGGACACCCGCGATTTGTACGATTATCTTCGCACCGGCAAATCCACCTTGTATGACCCCGCCACATTGCGCGCCCAAAAACTCCCCGTGCTGCTCGGCGGCTGGGAGCTCGATGTGCCCGCCACACAACAGCAATTTGAATCGATTTATGGGGAGATGGATGACCGCGAAAAAGAAAAACTGCGCGCCTACCTTGATGCTCTCAGCCAATTTTTGTTGCTCAGTTTTTCAGAAAAGAATTTTTATTTGGACGGCCAGCATTTTGCGTACAAAGCCTTGGGCGCGAAACCGCCCCCGAACCGCACCGTCAACGGCCTCTTACCCCGCCCCGAATCGCCCGGTGCTTTTGCACAGCGCTCCGTGCGAATCCTGCTGGCCGGCCCGTGGCAGGCGAAGGGGGATATTTTCATCACACAATTCCACTGGCCTCACGCGCAGCCGCCCATCCAGTGTGCAGTGGAGATTCAGGAATTTTCAAACCGACTGCGCGTCACGCTGAAGGATTTCAATAACGAAGCGTACATCTTCCGCCGCACCGACAGCGCGGAATAATAAGCCCTCCTAACCATCCAACGCCACGAGCTGATGCGTCAGGCAATCAGTTAGCGCCAGCATCGGCTCACTGCCGGTGGGTAAATTTTCCACAGCCGCCTTGGCGTTGGCGATATAACCGGCCACCACTTCGCGGCATTCGGTGGGGATGCCGGCATTCATCAACCGTTCGCGGATGGCTTCCGCCTGCGCCTCGCCGTCCTTGAGCATCGCGAGCCAGGCTTTGCGCCCGGCGTCATCTGCGCGATCCAGTGCCAGCAACACCGGCAACGTCGCCTTGCCAGTGGCGAGATCCGTGCCCAACGTTTTGCCGGCGATGGCTTCGGCGCCGAAGACGTCCACGCAATCATCATAAATTTGATACGCCGTGCCGAGTTGATCGCCGTACTCGCGCAAGGCCGCTTCGGTGTCGGCGTCTGCCGCAGATAACCGCGCGCCCAACGCGCAGGCGAGCGCAAACAGCTCGGCGGTTTTCATCCCGACCAATTCAAAATACTCCGCCTGTTGCAATTGGAAATTGCCGCGTTGGAGGGTTTGGCGAATCTCGCCGGTGCACACCGCTTTGGCCGCGCGCGCCACGAGGCCGCACACCGATTGCGTGGGCATGTTGGCCGCCAATTGCAGCGCCTCGGCAAAAAGACAATCGCCCGCGAGCACCGAAACTTTGTTGCCCCAGTTGGCGGCGAGCGTGGGGCGGCTGCGCCGCACTTCCGCGCCGTCCACCACATCATCGTGCACCAGCGTAGCGAGGTGAATCATCTCAATAATCACCGCCGCCCGTGCGTGCTCGGCATTGAGCCCGCCCGCGGCACGCCCACTCAAAGCCACCAATAACGGCCGCAGTTGCTTGCCTCGACTGCCCAGCGCGTATTGCACAAAGGTGGCGATTTGCGGATCAAACACCTCCACCTCCGCCTGCAGTTGACCCGTCACCTCATCGAGAAATGGCTGCACCGGTTCGCACAAAGCCTGCCAATCCGGCGGCGGCGCGTTGGTTTTTTCGGCGATCATCTTTGGGAAAACATACCGCGAGAGGGCTCAAACGTCGAGGGAATGATCAGTCAATGGAGAAACCAAGATGCTGCCAACCATCAACCCTTAACTCCTCCCATCTTCAGCACTCTTTTAAATTCCGCCGCGCTCACTGGCGACACCGACAAACGGCTTTGCTTCAACAGCCCCATTCCGGCAAGCTTGGGTTCGGCTTTGATTTGGGCCAGCGTCACCGGTGTGGGGAGTGCTTGGTCCGGTTTCAAATCCACCACGCTCCAATCGCCTTTCGTGGCGGTGGGATCGGGGTACGCCTCGCGCGTTACCTTGGCTACACCCACCACCGCCTTTTCGCTCACGCTGTGGTAAAATAAAACCAGATCGCCCTTGCGCATTGCGCGCAGGTTGTTGCGGGCCTGGTAATTGCGCACGCCATCCCAAAGGGTTCCTTTGTCTTTCACAAACTGCGCCCACGGATATTTTTCCGGTTCTTGTTTTACAAGCCAATGATTCACGTGGGGAATAGTGAGGTGGGGGCAGGGAGGAGTCACGCAAACACTACTCACCACTCACTTCTCACCGATCACTATTCGCTACTCACAACCCTCTATTCCCTGTAAAACACCCGCGTGCCGGACATCGCCGCCAATCTCGCCCAAGTGCAGCAACGCATCGCCGCTGCGTGTGAGCGTTCACAGCGTTTGCCCGATGAGGTGCAGATCATCGCCGTGGGCAAAAAATTCACCGCCGAGGTCATCCGCGAGGCCGCCGATTGCGGGCTCACGGTTTTTGGCGAAAACCGCGTGCAAGAAGCCAAGGCCAAAATCCCCGATTGCCCCGGCCATATCCGCTGGCATTTCATTGGTAATTTGCAGAAGAACAAATGCCGCGACGCCGTGGAGCTTTTTGAAATGTTGCACGCCGTGGACAGCCTCCCCCTCGCCGCCGAGCTCAACAAACGCTGCGAACAAGCGGCCAAGACATTGCCTGTTTTGCTGGAAGTCAACGTCTCCGGCGAAGGCAGCAAACACGGTTTCACGCCCGAAACCGCCGTGGAAGCGGTGGAGGCATTCTTTGAATTCCCGCAACTGGAGCTGCACGGCTTGATGACCATGGCCCCCTTCACCCGCGAGCCCGAAAGCGCCCGCCCCTTCTTCCAAAAACTACGCGCCATAAAAACCAATTGTGAAAACAAACTCGGCGCCCCGTTGCCCGAGCTCTCCATGGGCATGAGCGGCGACTACGCAATCGCCATCGAGGAAGGCGCCACGATGGTGCGACTGGGCACGTGTTTATTCGGCCCACGCGCAGCGGCTAACAAAGATTAATACGGCAGCATTACCTTAGTTCTCGAATCGCCTAAAGGGCTGGTGCCACCGCGAGCGTTGATGTGGCCCCTGATGATTTTGCCCAAGGCACCCAAGTCAGCATCGGTGGATTGCTTGGCGGACCCATCGGCCATCACTAATTGACCTTGGGATTTGGTTAAGCCGCTCATTGCCCTCTTTTTGACGAGAGGAGATTCCCCCTCATCGGCGCCCAGCCAATTGGACTTCGCCAAATCGTCGGTGGCGAGATTGCGCGTCATCGCAATCACGGTGGCGGGCCTTTGAAAATCGCCGCCAAGGCACAGTCCGTAGCTGAGGCCATCATGAGGAATTGGATTCCCGCCCTTGGTGTTGTAGTTACGCCAATCTTCCTGCACTTTTTCATTGGCGGCAAACCTCCCCTTGTCGCAAGGAGAGATAAGAATCTTGGCGGTTTGAACTTCAGACTTCATCGCGGCCAATCCAAAAATGCTGCCAACGGTAAGGTTGTAGTTGCTTCCAAAATGATTGCGCTGTTGGGATGGAGCAAAATTCCACGGCGTGCGGCTCCCGTTATCCTGTGAAAAGCCCAGCATAGCTTTGCCGATCATGCCGAGATTATTCACGCACTTGATGCGGTTGGCCTTGGCGCGGGCTTTGCTCAGGCCGCCGCGGTCGCTGCCAAACATCTTTTGATACAGCGCCTCGCCCAGAGCTTTGCCGGAGATTTCCGATACCTTGAGTTCCCCTTCGCCCATGGCTCTGTTGAAACTGTCGGTAGTCCGGTACAAATCCTTGAGGGGACTGTCATCAAGGAAATCCTCACGATCTTCCTCCGGCAATTTCTCCGCCATATACTCAATGGCTTCCATCACCATTTGCGGAGTGAACTGGGTGGTACCGGATTTTTGGGGTGTGGTTTTCTTTTTGGTGGATGCCGGTGGGTTTCCGGACTTACCGCAGCTGATAAACATACAGGTGAATAAAAAGAAAACGAATAAGCCGGTGAGGTTGAGGAGGATGTATTTTTTCATAATTTGAATTTGTTTTTAAGATTGAGGTTAATTTATTTGGGCAGCCAAATCTTGGTGCTGGGGGGGTCGGGAGCAATGCCACCACGTGACTTGGCATGACGAAGGGAAGCTTCTTTGAGTCCTGCGTTATCCGCCTGTATCACTGAACCATCGGCGAGGGCCCAATTCCCTTGGCTGGCCTCCAGCCCCTTCATCACGTTGCCGAGGAAGGTAGCCCCTTTGAGCTCGGCACCGGAGACATTGCGCGTGAGGCTCACAATCGTGTCGGGCAATTGGTCATCGCTTCCGGGACACAATCCGTAGCTGATAGCCGCATGGGGAATGGGTTTGTTTTCGCGGGCGCTGTATCCCTTGTAGTCAGCAATGGCCTTGCGATCCGGATCGCAAGGGGAATGCAACATTTTAGGGGAACCCAAACTCCACCGTATTTCCTCCAGAGCAAAAATGGTGCCCAAATGTTCGGGGTTGCCTTTGCCGAAGAAGTGCTTTTTATCGGCGGGATCCAGATGCCAAGGGAATGCTGCATGTTCCCCGGCGAACGCAATCATCGACTTGGTAATCTGCCCCAGAGTGCTTGAACATTTGAGGCGGTTGGCCTTGGCGTGGAGTTTGCTCAGGCCGCCGCGGTCGCTGCCAAACATCTTTTGATACAGCGCCTCGCCTAGGGCTTTGCCTGAGATTTCCGATACCTTGAGTGCCCCTTCGCCCATGGCTTCGTTGATTTCGTCGGTGGCCTCGTACAAATCCTCGAGGGGACTGTCATCAAGAAAATCCTCGCGATCTTCCTCCGGCAATTTCTCTGCCATATACTCAATGGCTTCCATCACCATTTGCGGAGTGAACTGGGTGGTACCGGATTTTTGGGGTGTGGTTTTCTTTTTGGTGGATGCCGGTGGGTTTCCGGACTTACCGCAGCTGATAAACATACAGGTGAATAGAAAGAAAACGAATAGGCCGGTGAGGTTGAGGAGGATGTATTTTTTCATCGCCGTTAGTTCAGCACGGATTTTGATTTTCTGTCTACTATAAAGAATGACTTATTTTACAGTAGGGTGGAGGCCGTTTTTTGGGAGTGCATTGGAGGGGCAGGTGTGGTTGGGTGGGCGTTTGCAATGGGATTATTACCGGAAATGTTTGTGGGTGAGATTGAGGCGGCGGTGAAGTCGTTTGATCTGCATGTGGTGTGTCTGGATAAAACGCCGGAGGATTGCCAGGCGTCGCTGGAGAGTTTGCTGGTGAAGGCAATGCGGGCATACGAATCGCGCGGGGAGGGGATGCGCCACGGGATTGCGCTGGATAAACAGGTGACGATTTTTCTCAGCGAAGTGGACGGGGAAGAAAAGCCGATGTGCGGGATTTATTTCAATCTGCATTCGCCTTACAAGAAAGCGCAGGCGAAGACCGCGTCGGCGGATTAACCGGGATAGCTCAGCAGAAGTTTTGCCCTTCCCTTGCGTTTGATAGATTGCGGCAAAGAAAAAAGGCCCCGGAGTTTCCCCCGGGGCCTTCTCCACCTATCCGTTATTTGGGGCGAACTGAATCGCCCACACGGATGTCCCCCTTGTTGATATCGGCTACTAAATAAGTGTCGTCGGTTTGTGCGGTGGTGGTGATCTCGCCCACGGGTCGGCCCTGGCGGAGGACGAGGTATCGCATTTCGGCCGGGGGTAATTGGGAGCCGACAATTTCAACCACCACAAACGCAAGGCCCTGATCGACAAGCATCACGCGGCCGGAATCATTCCCAACCGGTACGTTGGCCGACGTATTAGGGTTGGCCTTGGAGCCGGGGTTATTTTTGATGCCCACTTTGGGCCCATCTCCGCCGAAGTTGGTGCCGGCCCCTCCGATGGGGTTGACCGATGGATCTTCCTTGCCCTTGAGATAGTTGCATCCAGTGAATGCAGACACGCCAAGCGCCAGCAGATAGTAAATTTGGATCCTCCTTGTCACCCTTAACTGCGGACAGATTATGGAATTCGGCGATTTCGTCAACTGAAGGTTGCTCACAAACCGGACTCTGTGTGTGGATAAGCGCGCGACTGGATAATCCGTTGTGCTCATTCGCACCCCTGTGTCATCCTCATTTTTGAATTGCTTTTTGCCCGCGATCAACTAGGTTGGCTGGATGGAGGCGCTAAACACAAAACGCATTATTCGATCAGGAATATTGATGGCAATTTTTGCAATTGGATTGACTGGGTGTTCTGGCATTCGTGTGAACCAAGGTATTTCTCCAGCCACAATTCTGTTGCCGGGATTGCTGGGCGAGCATAATCCCTCCGAAACGGAATTCGCGCCATTGGTGGCTGGGCATTCCCGATAAGCCCGGACTTCTGCCATAATTCTTGCCGCTTGCTCGCGCATCACGGCAATTTTTTCTTCGCTTGCATTTTCTAAATCACGCTTCTTACAGCGGTTTTTTCGAGGTCAAGTGATTTTTATTTTTTAGAGTACCTGTTTTTTTCGATTTCGTGTTGACGGGGATTCACCAACCTGCCATAGCTAACCTTTCCGTTTTTAGAGAGAGAATTTGACCGATGCCACGAGGTAAAAAAGGAACACGTAAGCCGGCGCCCAAAAGCGGCGCGGCAATGAAGTACGATGCACACGCCACCGCATTGGAGGATGCTTATGGCATGCTGGCAGATTTGCGCCGCGAGCTGGCCGACTCCCGCGAGGACGTGGATGAACGCGAGGACATCCTCGAATTGTTCGCCAAATGCAAAGACGAGCAACGAGCGTGGCTCTTGCTGGAGGATTATTTTTCCAAGCTGAAGCTCAGCCGCAAGGATTTTCCCGGCGACGAGTGGTGGGAAGCCGTCGCAAAGGCGAAGGGCAAAAAGCGACTGGAGGCATTGTCGGTGGTATTTCTACGCGCGGGCCGGCAAATGCCTGCGGAGCTCAATCAGCACGCGAATCTCAAACGCTTTAAGGAAATCGAAAAGGCGGAACGCGAACACGCTGTGTTCAAGGAGCTGGAACATTGGATGTTCCCGCCCGCACCGAATCATCTCGATGCCCCACGCGCATCCATCCGCGCCGTGGCCGTACCGGAACCGGAGGATTTGGATTCGAGCCTGCAAACCTTGCGGGTGGAATTCGTGGTGCGCCGTCCACGCACCGGCGACCGCAAGAAATCCATCACCAATCTCGTGGACCTCACCGTGCGCGCCGCGCACGAGCAGGAGCTCTTTCCCTCCGAGGATTGGGAATTCATCGAATGGGTCACCGAACATTACAGCGAAGATCTCAAAGGACACGACAGCCTCAACCTCACCGGCCAGCCACTGCTGCAATGGTTGGCACATTGGGGCGGCCAAACCCGCCTGCAACCGGGTGTGGATGCCCCGCCCTACGAATTTCACGGCCAACTCGCCGAATTGATCCCCTCGCTCAAAAACGGCACGGCCATCCTTGCCTTCACGCACACGCTCCTGCTGCCCGATGGCCGCGAGGTGCCGCTGAGTGAAGCCAAGTTTTTCGCCGGCCGCCCCACCATGGTGCTGGTGGACAACACATTTTATTTCCTGCGTAACAGCCCGCCCGCCTCGCTTCTCAGCAAATGGGTGAGCAATCCACGCGCACCGATCAACAAACTCAGCACACGGTTCATCACCGAGCTGCGCCGCACCCACGTGCGCGAGGGCATCAACTGGAATGACTTATGCGAATCGCACACAGCCAAGCCGCTGTTCGTATTAGAAATGCATGGCGACCGCCTCGAACTGCGCCTGCAAGCCAAGAGCGATCTCGACGGCAGCCTTTGGGAATGGACCGGCCACGAATGGCACATCAAAGCCAAAGGCGAACGCCGCGCGGATAAGCCGCAGGTTTTGGAGGATGACCGCCTCGAACCTTCCATCGATTGGCTGCGCAAACTTGACTGGTTCACGCCCGAGCCCGGGCTTTGGGTCGGCGACGCGAATGAGAATTTTCTCAACGTGCTCGCCAGCGTGTGGCACGAACGCCCGCAGGACGCAGAGTTTCTCGGCAACGATTCCTTCCAGCGCCTATTCCTGAAACCCAAGCGCCTGAAGCCCACGCTCATCGTCAAAGGCAGCGGCATCGATTGGCTTTCGGTTTCCACCGAGTGGGAAGAGGAAGGCATGAAGCTCACCAAAAAAGATTTGGAAAGCCTCGCCCAAGCCACCAGCCGGTTTGTGAAACTACCCAGCAAAGGCTGGGTGGAGCTGGACGTGGACGCCACCCAACGCGCGCAGGAAACCATGGCCGACCTCGGCCTCGACGGACTCGAAACCGGCACCCAAAAAATTGCGATGGAACAAGCCGCGCATCTCGGCGAAGACGGCCTCTCGCTATTCGGCGATGGCAAGCAAGCCCAGAAACTACGCGACCGCATCGAGCAATTCGAAGGCATCCCCACCACCGACCTGCCCGAAGGCATCGATGCCGAACTGCGCCCGTACCAGCAAGCGGGCTTCGAATTTCTCTGCCATCTGCAATCCATGCGCCTCGGCGGCATCCTCGCAGACGATATGGGCCTCGGTAAAACGCTGCAAACTCTTGCCTATCTTAAGTGGCTCAAGCAGCGGAAAAAACGCGGCAAATCCCATCCCTCACTCGTCGTGTGCCCCGCCTCGGTGATGCACAACTGGCGGCGCGAGGTGGATAAATTCACCCCGGATATGTCCGTGCTCGTCCTCGAAAGCGGCGCCGCCCGCCATGCCATGCGCAAGCACATTCCCGATTACGATATCGTCGTCACCAACTATTCGCTGCTCCGGCGCGACCTTGAGGATTTGCAGAAGTATAAATTCAACGCCATCATTCTTGATGAAGCGCAGTTCATCAAAAACCCCGGCGCGCAAGTCACCCAATCGGTAAAGCAACTCTCCTGCAAAATCCGCCTCGCCCTCACCGGCACGCCGTTGGAAAATCGCCTGCTCGATTTATGGAGCATTGTGGACTTCGTCCAGCCCGGCTATCTCGGCGACGAAAAACATTTCCACTCGATGTACGACCCCGCCGGTGGAGACAGCGAAGAAGCCATTGCCAACCGCCGCATCGCCCGCAAACGCCTCTCCTCCCGCCTGCGCCCCATCCTGATGCGGCGCGTCAAAACTGAGGTCGCCAAAGATTTGCCCGAACGCATCGAGCAACGGCACGACTGCGAACTTGGCAAAGACCAACGCAAACTATACCTCGCCGAACTGCGCCGCAGCCGCGACACGGTGATGGAAACCATCCAAACCAAAGGCGTCGCCAAAAGCCGTATGCAAGTGCTCGCCGCACTCACGCGACTGCGCCAGATTTGCTGCCACCCCTCACTCGTCGGCAACGATTCCGCCTCCGGCAAAACCGAAGCGCTCTTCGACCTACTCGAACCATTGGTCGCCCAAGGCGAAAAAGTTTTGGTCTTCAGCCAATTTGTGCAGATGCTCAAAATTTTGGAAAAAGACTGCGGCACCCGCGAGATCCCCACGCACATGCTCACCGGCGAAACCAAAAACCGGCAGGACGTCGTCAACGCTTTTCAGGAATCCGAAGGCGCGGGCATCTTCCTGCTCAGCCTCCGCGCCGCCGGCACCGGCCTCAACCTCACCACCGCGAGCTACGTGGTGCTCTACGATCCGTGGTGGAACCCCGCCGTCGAGGCGCAAGCCATTGACCGCACCCACCGCATCGGCCAAACTAAAACCGTCAACGCCTACAAACTCATCGCGCCCGGCACCGTGGAAGAAAAAATCTGGAACCTCCAGCAAAGCAAACGCCAAACCATCTCCGACGTGCTCGGTGAAAAAGGTTTCGCCAAGAGCCTCACCAAAAATGATCTGGAATTCCTCTTCAGTGAGTAGAGCAGAGGGAGTGGGGAGTGGGGAAAAGTGAGTCGTACCCGCAGCCTTGGGTCTTGGTCATTGGAACTCGGGCAGTAAAAAAGTGGAAAGTGGTTGTCCCGCAGGGATTTGAACCCCGACTAGATGTACCAAAAACATCTGTGCTACCATTACACCACGGGACAGTGGGCCACACACCCTAGCCGCACATCGCACCGCCGAAAAGAAAAAACCGATGACCCCCGCCGAGCACTTCCGCGACACCCTCGCCCGCGCCCCCATCACCGCCCTCGCGCCAATGCAGGATGTCACAGACCTCTCCTTCTGGCGGCTAATGGCCAAGTACGGTGGCCCCGATCTGTACGTCACCGAGTATTTCCGCGTGCGCGAAGGGTCGTGCCTCGATAAACACATCCTCAAATCCATCACTGAAAACCCGACCGGCAAACCCGCGCTTGCCCAGCTCATCGGCAACCACATCCCCTCACTCATCCGCACCGCGCGCGAATTGCAACAACACCCCGTCGCCGGCATCGACCTCAACCTCGGCTGCCCCGCGCCCGTCGTTTACAAAAAATGCGCCGGCGGTGGACTCCTCCGCGACCCCGCCCAAGTCGACGCCATCCTCGGCGCACTGCGCGAGGCCATCGAAATTCCATTCACCGTTAAAACCCGCATCGGTTTTGACGACCCCGCCGTGTTCGAAGAACTCCTCCCCATCTTCGCCAAACACCGCATCGACCTCCTCACCGTCCATGGCCGCACCGTGCTCGAAGGCTACCGTAGCGGCGTCCATTACGATTACATCGCCCGCGCCGTTGAACCCCTCCCCTGCCCCGTACTCGCCAACGGCAACATCTATTCCCCCGCCAAAGCCGCCGCCGTCCTCGCCGACACCCGCGCCGCCGGCCTCATGATCGGCCGCGCCGCCATCCGCAACCCGTGGCTCTTCCACCAAATCCGCCAGGCACAAAAAGACGAAACTCCATTTGTCCCCACCGGCCAGGACGTGCTCAGCTATTTGCGTGACCTCTATGAAACCGTGCGCCCCCCAAAGCTGAACGAGAAATCGCACGTGGCGAAAATGAAAAAATATTTCAACTACATCGGCATCGGCATCGAACCCACCGGCGACTTCCTCCACCGCATCCGCCGCACCACCACCGAGGCCGACCTCTTCAAAATCTGCACCGACCACCTAGAACACGACGAGCCAATGCCGCTCGAACCCTTCGACCTCAAACTAAAACCAAAGGATGTTTTGGCAGGAGAACACAGGTGAAAAATCCCAATAACCAAGAACCAATTCCCAAGGAATACTCAATAACCAAACCCCAAGAGGATGCCAAATTGGGTCATTGAGATTTGGGCATTCCTTGGAATTTGGTCATTGGGCCTTGGTCATTAGAAAAAAATTTCACTCCACCACCGGCGACCTCCACCGAAACTCCGGCATCCGCAGCCCCGCCAGCGACGGATACGCCGCTCCGCCAAACGCGCCGGCCGCCACTTTGTCGAAGATCAAACCGCAATCCCACCAAAACCCCTCCGCGCGCACGCCGCATTCGCGCAGCAGTTTGCCGTGATCCAGCCAAACCAATAAACACGCCGCGCGAAACATCAGCCGCCACGCGCCGCACACCAACACCCGCGCCCAAAACGGCCAACGCTCATACGCGTGCCGCAAGTAATCCGTCTGAAACGCCAAGTGCCCCTCTTCGTCGTGACAAATCTGCGCCGCCACTTCGCGCACCACTGTGTCGTCCACCCCATCGCGCAGCGCGCGGAAGTAACGCTTGGCAATCATCTCCGCCACCAGCAGCACCAACACCTCCAGTTTCAACCCCAGCAAACGCCGAAACCGTTCAAAACACCAATCCGTCCAATGCCAACGCAACCGCGGCGCACGCATCAAATCCAGCACCCGTCCCATCAAACACGCGTGTTCCTGTTCCTCTTTGATAAATAAATCCAGAGCGTGCCGGTACTCCACCGCTTCGCCCGAAGCATTGCGCCGGAGAAAAAATCCATCGCCCGATTCGCCCAATTGAAATCGCTGCATTGACCGCACCAACACCGCCCGCATCGCCGGCGTCACCTGCACACCTTTCTCCCATGGAATCTCCCGCCGCTTCGACGCATTCAAATGAAAATACTCCAGCCAATCCAACATCACGCCACCTCCCATTCCCGTGTTGATGAATTATGCGAAAGCTCCCGCACGCGGGCCTCCACCGCATCGATGATCTCATCCGGCGTCGACGTCCCCGCCGTGATTCCCAACACACCCGAAACCGGTAACCACTCCGGCCGCACATCGTCCGGCCCCTGCACGTGATGGACTGCTTTGCAAAATTCACCGCACGTGCGCGCCAATTCCGCCGTGTTATTGCTATTCACGCCGCCGATCACCAAAACCACATCCGATTCGCGCGCCAATTCCATCGCCGATTCCTGACGTTGTTTCGTCGGCCGACACACTGTATCCACAAACCGAATCTCCGCCTGCGGAAAACGCGCCTGTAAATAATTCACCAATTCCCGCACGCGCGCGATAGGCTGCGTCGTCTGCGCCACCACACCAAAACGCGCGCGCGATTCCACCCCATCCACATCTTCTTTGCTCAAAACCACATCGCACGCCACCAAATCCTCCGTCAAACCCCTCACCTCCACGTGCCCACGCCGACCGATCACGATGGGATGAAACCCTGTCACCACTAATTCCCGCACTTTTTCGTGCGCGAAATGCACCAGCGGACACGTCGCATCGCTCACCCGTAAACCCGCCAACCTAGCACGGGCACGAGCGCGGTCCGAGGCGCCGTGGGCGGTAATCATTGCCGCCGAAGTCCCAACACGCTCAGGTTCATTTTCAAACCGCACGCCCCGTTCTTCTAAATCATCTAGCACCGTGACGTTATGCACTAACTCGCCCAGCACCGTGAGTGGTTGTAACGCCGCCTCGCGCCGCGCCAGAGTAATGGCATCCCGTACGCCAAAGCACATTCCCAAATGCTCCGCGCGACGGACGACGAAGGGTTCCGCCTGAACGGGTTTAAGCCCGTTGGCTTTGTAAGGCAAAGTTTGTGTTGTCATTTGATTTTTTCCTCCTTGATTTTGAAGCTTTGGCGGGATTGGATTTTTCCTCTGATTGCTTAGCAGATTTTACAATGCCCTCCAGTAATCCGACATATTCGCAAAACGCCTCGCGGCCGACCGTGGTGAGCCTGCAAGTGGTAAGCGGGCGTTTGTCCTGAAAACTTTTGGCGACCGCCACATAGCCCGCCTTTTGCAAAGTGCGGATGTGGGTGGTCACATTTCCATCCGTCATTGCCAGTGCATCGCGCAGTTCCGTGAACGAAAGCTCTGCCGAAGCGGCAAGCATAGACATTATCGCCATGCGGCTTTTCTCGTGGATTACTTTATCCAAAAGTTGGAAAGTTTCTGGGTTCACTATTCGTCTACTTCTTCCATGGGTTCCGGCGTCAGTTTCAAATACAATCCATAAGCCAAATGATTTGCTCCGAATGCCCAACCCATCACCCAATGGGCGTGCGCTTCATCCAGCCATACCACCTCGCCTAAAGTGTGAAAACATAGGCAAATAGAGCCCAAAACGACAAAAATCCACCCGGCTAATTTCAACCCGCGTCGCATAAAAAACCCGGATGCGTGTAGAGCGCCGCCGTACAAAACCATCCACAAAGCAATCAGCCGAACACTGTCGCGGCCATTCGTGTTCAATATTTCCAGCACGCCCAAGCCCAACCCGGCGAGCAACAGCGGCGCCATCACCTGTGCCACGCGGCGCGTGGGAGGCGACCAAAATTCCTCATCCGCCTGTAATGCCTGCCGTCGCACCAACAATAATGCCGCCAAAACTGTCACTGCCCCAACGCCAAGCCAATAGCCGGCAAACAAATTTTTTCCTGTCCATCCCATCGCCTCGGCCAAGCCAGCGGCGGCGATCCCCAACACGCCGACGGCAATGGCGATTGGCGCGAGGGCGCGGCGGTATACGCTGGCCCTTTCCATCAGGGTGCGAATGGTGTTTAGATTCTCCTCGGCCCACTGTGCGCTCATCGATTCACTTTGTACTACAAAGTGAATTGCGCAAGCAAGACTTATCCGCAGAGAGTTTTGGTGGGGCCCCGAGACACCGGCCCGGGCTACAAATGAAACGCGTATTACACCTGGTCGGCGGCGACTTTTTGGAGGATTTCTTCGAGGGTGGTTTTGCGGTCGACGACCATTTGCAGACCGCCGTCCCAAAGGGTGGTCATTCCGGCGTTGACGGCGATTTCTTGAATTTCAGAAGTGGGTTTCTTTTTCATGACCGCCTCGCGGACGTCTGCGTCGCAGGTGAGCAGTTCGGTAATGGAGGAACGTCCGCCGAAGCCGGTATTGCCGCAGGCGGTGCAGCCGGTACCGCGATAAAAACTGTCGTGCTCAAGGATTTGATTGACGTATTCGCTGCCCTCGTGTTGGCGGAGTTGCTCGATGGCAAAAGCTTCGGGTTGATAGGGGGCGGAACAGTGAAGGCAGTTTTGGCGGAGCAATCTCACGCCGAGCACGCCAATGATGGTGGAGGCGAGCAGAAAAGGCTCGATATTCATATTGATGAGGCGCGCAAAGGTTCCGGAGGTGGTACCGGAGTGAATGGTGCTGATCACGAGGTGACCGGTCATACCGGCGTTGATGGCGATATCGGCGGTGTCCTCATCCCGAATCTCACCCACCATAATAATTTCGGGGTCCTGCCGCATCAGCGATCGCAGCGCCAAGGGGTACGTGTAGCCCATGCCAACGTTTAGGGAGGATTGATTAACCCAATCGAGGTTTTGCTCCACTGGATCTTCCACGGAGGACACCGCAACAGCGTTGCCTGCTTTTTCTAGAATATGACCGATGGCAGCATAAATGGCGGTGGTCTTGCCCGAGCCGGTGGGCCCGGTGAGCAAAATGAGGCCGGTGGGTTTGGAAACGATTTCTTTGAAACGCTCCAGCGTATCATCATCGAACCCGAGTGACTCGATGTTGAACATCTTGGCGTCAGGATTAAAAATACGACAAACAATTTTCTCACCATACACCGTTGGGAAAATGGAAACGCGCAGCTGCACCCCGTGGAATTCCTCCGGCGCAGCTTTGCCATCCTGCGGAAGATCCTTTACGTGGCTTTTCATATTTGCCATCACCTTGAACCGGCCACAGATGTTTTCGTGAAAATCGCGGGGGATGCCCACCACCCATTGCAGCACACCATTTGCGCGTACACGCACCCCGGTCATATCCTCCCAAGGCTCGATGTGGATATCACTCGCGCCGCGATCGAGACCGTCCTGAATGATGAGATTAACCAGATGCGGCACATCCACTAACTCATTGGCAGCGACTTGGGCTTCTACGTATTGCTCGGTATGGCTCATAAACGACGCCCACGATACGGAACGCCTTGCGCCTCTGTCACTCCCAAACTGGCGGGATTGAATTTACGGTGGAAATGAGATGGGTGTGGATCCCGCAAGCGCTAGCGCAACTTCAGCGCCGTCAGCTTATTTTTTCCATCGCGCAATCCGTCTTTCACATAAAGCACGCCGGCGGAATAGACGGGGAAGGTCCATGAGGGCTGGCTGGCGTTTTCGATGCGGCTGAGTTGGGTGAATTTTTTGGGGGTGGCGCGCAGCAACGTCACCGTACCGCGCGAGCCGTGGACGAGGAGGGTATCGCCCATTGAAATCACCGAGGCGTAATCGGTGAAGCCGCGTTCGCTCCATTCGGTTTTGCCGGTTTTGTGGTTGATGCAAACGAACTCTGAGTTGCGTCCGCGCGATGCGCCGAGGCCGTACAAAAAACCATCCTTCAATACGGGCGTGGTGATGTTAGTACGGGCTTCCCGATTGCGCCAAATTTCCTCAGCAGTTTGGCCGCTACCACTATTACGGATGCGGATTTGAAAAGTGCCCAAGGTATGGCTGGCCATGGTGACGGTGTCGCCGTGTAGAATGGGTGTGACGATGTTGCGGGCCGCGCCGGTTTTTACGGGGACGCTCCAAAGTTTTTTGCCGTCCTTGGCGCGATAACCGATCATGTTGGCGGCGGTGACCATGACGATTTGCTCCACACCGGCAAGCGTGCCGCGCATAAGGCCGGAGTAGGCTGCATAATCGGTGCCGCTTTTCCAAACGAGGTTACCCGTTTTTTTCTCAAGGCAAACGAGGCTGGCACCGGTGTGGCTCCCGGCGGGGGCATAAATATAATTGGCATCGGTGACCGGTTGGCCGTTGTTGCCGTGACGGCTGGCGGCGGTACCCTCACTGCCAGGTGCATTGCCGCCAAACCATTTGGCGCCAAAATCTGTTGCGTAGTTTTTAGCCCATAGCAAATCGCCATTCTTCATCGAAATGCAGGCGAGGGCGCCCGCAGCGCTTTGGCAAAAAAGGAGATCCCCGTCAATGAGCGGCGCGGTGCGCGGGCCGGGGCCGTACACGTTGGTATATTGCCAGGAATCGGCATACGCAGTTTCCCAAATTTGTTTGCCGTCGGCGATACGGATGGCGCGGGCGGTTTCCTGCTTACCCTTCGAAGAAGTTTCATGCAGCACGATAAGCACGCCCTTGGCGAGCGCGAGGCCGCCCTGGCCTTTGCCAATGGGGATTTGCCAAAGCGTGGCGGGCTTGGCAGGGAGTTTGGCGAGGGCGGGTTCGCCGTGGAGAATGCCATCGCGATTCACTCCGCGCCACTGCGGCCATTCACTGGCGGAATGGGAGACGGCGAAAGTGAGGGAAAGAAAAGCGAACAGAGTTTTCATCGGCCCGAGTTTGAGTCATAGGTGATGGACGGGCAACCTTTTTTCGGGACTACGTTTCTAGGGAGTTTCTGGCTCCGGTTTGGGGTCGGGCCAATTCCCGTCCACGATGTGGAGCACGGCTTGCTCGGCGAGTTTACCAGCAATAATGGGAACGGCTTGGCGTTGGCCGGCGGTGAGGTCGTCACCGACGCGCACGGTGGAAGAGCTGGTGAGGGTCTCTTTGAAAATCTCCTCGCCGGTGGTGCGGTTGATGACGGTAACCTCGGCGGAAAGATCCATCGTATAATCCTGCACGGTGAGCACGTCGCCGGGTTTGTAACTCACGCCGTTGCGACGGAAGTCAATGAGCTTGCCGCTGATAATGAAGTCCCCTTCAGATTGGGTTTCGAGTGTGTAGGTGCCGTCCTTTTGAAACTCACGTTTCATTGCACGATTCACCGCGGTGGCAAGGCGCGGTTCAAAGGTTTCATTTTTGAAGAATTGAATTTGCACCGAATGTGCGCCGGCGGTGAGCCCGTTGGTGGAGCCGATGTGGTACCCCGCGCAGCCCATGCTAATCCCGGCGGCAACCGCCAGCATACCTGAAAGGATTCTGTTAATTTTCATAGTTATTCTTTGTTCGCTTCAGCCTCACGCCGGTCGAGCTCGGCTTCGGCGGCCTTGAGGAGGGTATTCGCACGAGCTTTCAAGGCATCGACTGTTTGGTAAACTGCATCGTCCTCATCCACCGCTTTCCGCAGCACGGCCTCTTGTAGTCGCAGGTTAAGCTCGATTCGGCGGGACGACCGTTCCACGGAGTTTAACTCGCGATCACTAAGGTTCACCAATTGCGTGGGATCTACGTTTTCAATTTCTGCCGCCTTGCCCAGTGCCTCATTCACGCTTTTTTTAGACACTCGAAATAACGATGTGATCGCCTGCTGGTTGATCCCTTGTGCTTCCTCGTAAATCGGGGTTCCTTTCGCCGCCAACCCCTCAACATTTTCCGCGCGCGCGGAGGTTTCACCAAAATATTTAAAGGCGGCGATCCACTTTCCGCGACGTTCATAAAACTCCGCAATCGCCAGCGCGCCTCGAACCCGCTCAAGATGCAGACCATTGATGCGCGTGACCGCTTCTTCGCGTCGCGGTTTCAACTCGGGGTTGCCCGTGTTCAAGGTGAGGAAATCGCTGAACGCATTGATGGCGCGCTCGGCCATGCTTTGATCGTAAACGCCCTCATTCGCCTGCACTTCATAAATGGACGCCACGCGAAAACTGGCCTCCGCCACAACGCGATCGATCTCTTTTTGATTAGGCCGGGGCGCATCGCCCGGGCGTTTTTGATAGCGGTCGGCCAATAATTGATACGCTGCGGTGGCTTTTTTATACGCTTTTTCATCAGCGAAAAACCCCCAGAACCCCGTCAAAGCCTGTTCGTGTGCCTGCCCCACCCCGTATTGTGCCGAGGCTGCAAGTTCACCATACGGCGCATTCGTCACCACCTGCTGATAAAGCTTCGCCGTGCGGTTCATCGACGAAAAAAGCGGCAGATACATTCGTTCCTGATAAGGTATTTTCCAGCGAAACCATTTGCCCCCCAGATATTTACCCGCGATATCGAACATCCGTTGTGCCACCTCCGCGCGTTTGGCGGCATCGTAGTTGGGGTGCGCATCCAACAACGCCTGATATTCCTGAAACGCATTTTCCTGAAACCCGCGCTTCTCATAAACCTCCGCTACAATGCGACGCGCTTCCGGGGCAAGATCTGCGCCAGGTTGATGAACATGCAGCCAGCGCGCGGCAAACAACGCCTTGGTATTATCCCCCGCGACGAATGCCTCTTGAGCCAACGCGAACAACTCCTCGGCCGTCATCGTAAACAACTCAGCCTTCACGCCGGGCGGCAAATATTTCCAGCCTACACCATCAAAATACTTGAACCCGTGCCCCGGTGACGCCGTGTTGCGCATCCGTTCAAGCGGGTTGCGGCTCGGCGGGTTCACCGCACGTCCCCCCGATTTTTCATCTTTGGCCGAGATGCAGCCCGAAAACATCGAGCCCAACGCGCTCAGTGCAAATAGCAAAAGGAATCCCCTCGTCATGTAGCCACGCTAACGGCCCGCCCGCGGAACGTCAAGCCGGAGCCTTTCACGGGTTGTTCACGGACGCATTGACTTGGCAACCTCCATGATGGGACAGTCCGCGCCTATGATTCGGCTCGTGCTATTTGATATCGACGGCACCCTCATCCTCACCGGCGGTGCCGGTATGAAGGCCTTTGCGCAGGCATTTGCCGATGAATTTGATTTACCCCACGCCACCGAATCCATGGAATTCGCCGGGCGCACCGATCGAGGCCTCGCCTACGAAGTCTTTCGAGCCAACAACATCGCCACCACCGAAACCAATTACCAGCGCTTCACTCAAGCCTACACCCAACGGCTCGCCAAACATTTGCCCGCCGACAAAACCCAACCCCTCCCCGGCGTTGTGGAATTGCTCGATGCAATCGAGGCCATGTCCATCCCGCCCGTGCTGGGCCTGCTCACCGGCAACCTCCCATTAGGCGCAGAACTCAAACTCACCCACTACCACCTTTGGCATCGCTTTCAATTTGGGGCCTTTGGCGACACCACCGAAAACCGAAATGACATCGCCCAAGCTGCACTTGAAAATGCTCGTGAACAATTCCCCAATCTCAACCCGTCGGAAATCCTCATCATCGGAGACACCCCCGCCGACATTGAATGCGCCCAATCCATCGACGCCAGCGTACTCGCCGTTGCCACCGGCAATTTCACTGAAGCCCAACTCGCCAAACACCACCCCACCCACCTCGCCCCCAACCTTAAAGACGTCACTCTTGACATGTTAAACGCATAAAAAACGAGGCGGCCCCTTTCGAGACCGCCCCCGTTTTATCACTCCACCCGTTCCTTAGCCCCCGCCAAGCGGCGGGGTTAAATTAGTTGTTCGCATTAATCAGAGGCGTGGTAGCATTTTGATCTGCTGCGCCCAGTATTAGGATAGCCCGGTTACTTCCACCCAACCAAGTTGCGTTAATATCGTTAATCGCAGCCTTGGTGAAACTCATCTGTGTTCCCGCAGCATTGATAGTCACGCCCGCTGGCAGGGCATTTGGGTTAATACCGAAACCGTGCCCTAAATACCGGTTTTCGTTTGATGCCACAACTGAGCTATTTCCGGAAGCCATCCAATCTGTGAGTTGGTTCAAGGCATTCTCGCCGAAATACAGCCTCTTAACACCACGGAAATTTGTTCCGTTCACGATTAAAATACCGCGACTAGCATTATAATCAGATCCATTAAAATCTGCCGATCCGGCAAATGTATTTGCGGCTGTGTTTGCACTTAGCGGCAAAAAGTCCGGTGTTGCGGAAATTGTAAACGCACTGCTCAGTGGTGTAGTAAGAATTCCAAATGGAGTGATCACACGAATCCGTCTCGTTCCGTTATTGTCACTCAACAATGTGGAGGAATCTAACAAGTGCCCTTTCCCTGTGAATGCGGCGGCATTTGAATCTAACTGGAATGAACTCGAAGTAACACTCGATACCCCTGTTTGATCTGTTGCATCAGTTACTCCGGGAATAGGATTCCCGTTCACATCAACAATTTGCACCACAGAAAGCAGACCCAATCCACTACCATTGAAAGTGATATTATCATTATCTCTACGGTAGGCTGGAATTTCATCATTTTGCCCGGCAACCATGGCCATGCTTAGGCCACTGAAACTACTGTAGGTTGGAGGCAC
>JACNJL010000032.1 GCA_014382585.1 Limisphaerales bacterium
GAAGGGCGATTATGAGGCTATTCGGCGGCTAAGTGATACGCCGCTGCAAAATCTCGAAGCCCGTGTTCAGGCGGGCGAGTATATGGCGATGATGCAGCTGGGCTGGCGTTATGACACTGGCTTTGGCGTGAAAGCCGACCCCTCCGAAGCCGCCCGCCTCTACCGCGTGGCTGCTGAACGCGGCGATATTTCGATGGCTCAAAACAATCTCGGCTGCCTGTATCGTGATGGCCGTGGCGTGATTAAAGATTATCGGACGGCAGTACAATTATTTCAGATGGCCGCCGCGCACGGCAACGAACATGCCCAGAACAATCTCGGCTGGATGTACGAACGCGGCAATGGGGTGAATCGTGATTTTGTAAAAGCTCGCCACTATTACGAACGCTCGGCACGCGATCGCAAAGATTTTACATCTGGCAAAACCCTGCCCGGCCAATCTATGGCACAGAATAATTTAGGGCGGCTGATGCGCGACGGATTGGGCGGCAACGCTCAGCCACAGGAGGCCATTCGGTGGTTCCGCAAATCCGCGGCACAGGGAAATTCACACGCGCACCACAATCTGGGGCTGATTCACGAAAAAGGAATCGGCGTTAAACGCAACGTGCAACTGGCACTCAAGCATTATGAATTTGCGATGGAAAAAGGCAACCTCCTCTCAATGCACGCATTGGCGTGGCTGCATGAACAAGGCCGGCTCGTGCCGCGTAATTTTCCGTTGGCACTCAAATACTACGCGCGCGCAGCGGAAAATGGGTACTCGATGAGTATGTATAATCTTGGCATTCTTTTTCGTGAAGGCCGCGGTGTAAAGCGGGATCTAATCACCGCCGCGGACTGGATCCAACGCGCCGCCAACGCGGGCAATGGATACGCGCAATCGACACTGGGCGAAATGTACGAACTCGGCGAGGGCGTTAGCCAGGATTTCCCTCAGGCCGCCAAATGGTATGAACGCGCGGCGCAACAAGGGCTGACGGTGGCCCAACTGCAGCTTTCTATTTTACACGGCACCGGCCGGCTGGGGGAACGGGATCTGGTGCAGTCCTATAAATGGGTTTTGCTGGCTGCCCATTTGGGGCATTTAAAGACCAAAGAGTTGCGCACCCTGTTGGAAAAGGAGATCACCGAAGCCCAGCGCACGGAAGCCGTGCGACTAGCGCGAGAATACCGGCCCGTGCCGGTGATTGAAGAAGTGCCGCCGCTGGAAAAGGGCCGTCTGGAATAACCCCGCCCCTCAACGGTGCTGCGCGTGCCACTCCGTGACGCGCGCTTTTGCGGCTTCCAATTCCTCCGGGGAGATAAAGCGTTTCACAATTGCCAAATTTTTTCGGCCCTGTGAATCTCCCGCCTCGGCGGAAAGCGCAAACCATTGGTACGCCTTCACAATGTTTTTTTCCACCCCGATGCCCATCGCATACAAATGACCGAGGTTGCTTTGTGCCTGCGGGTGACCGACGTTCGCAGCGAGTTCGTACCATTCCCGCGCGCGATTTAAATCTGCCCCCACGCCCTCCCCGTTTTGCAGCATCACTCCGAGTGTGTTTTGCGCACCGGTACCGCCCGCCATCGCTGCACGCACAAACCACTGGTATGCCACTAAAAAATCCCGGGACCGGCCCTGATCGCCATAATAATACTGGCGCCCCATTTCATATTGAGCAACTGGATCCCCCTCTTCGGCCAATTGCTCGAGCGTTTTCTCCTTTTCCGCGCAGGCTACCCCACACAGAATCAGGCTGAGGTAAATCGATTTATGGCTCACGATTCGATGGGGAGGGCGGGATATTTTCAGTCTCCGGCGGTTCCTTCGGCGGCAAAGTGGCAACTCCGGGCTGGGTGGGCTTTTCGATAAACGGTGCTTTGGGCGGTTGATTTGGATCTGGCGCGGGCAGTCCCGGGTCCGTGAATGTTTCATCTATTTTGGCAGCTTCGGCTAGGGCTTGGTCGTAATCAGCAGGATCCATTTCTTCACGCAATTTTTCCAAATAAGGCCGCGCCAAACCTGTGCCTTCGTAGGCCAACAAAAACCAAATGCAGGCTTGTTGAATGTCCGGAGCAAGATGGTTGCCTTTGAGATACATATAACCCAAACGATAGCGGGCCTTGGGCATCCCCATCTCCGCCGCTTCACGAATGAGGCGAACCCCTTCGTCCGGATTTTCCGGCATCCCGAGTTGTTGAATCCGCATCATCCCAAGTAGAGAAATACTAAGTGCCTGCCCCTGTTCGGCAGCGGCAGCGATCCAGCTGGCGGCCCGTTCGATATTTTTTCCGGTGCCCACACCCTTTGCTTCCATCATCCCCACCCAATATTGCGCCTGCACATCACCCTGATCCGCCGCCAGCCTGAACTGCCGATACGCAAGTTCTGGATTGCCGGAAAATCGGGGGTGACCGTGAACCCCTCGGCGGGGTTTGTTGCGCAAACCAAGAATGGTCAGTGAGGCCGCATCCCCGTCGGCGGCCATTTTTCGCACCTGCGTCAACGCGCCATTTTCAATGCCGGTTTCCTCCAGATCCGAGGCGCGTTTTAAATCCACGCGATTGGTTCCAAAATGACTCACGCAATAAAACGCCAATAACACACGCGCGCGCGGTTCGTTTGCCTTGGCGGCACGTTCGGCCAGTTCAAAGGCTTTGGCGGGATCCCATCGCACGCCCCACCCCGTTTCGTGACGGCGGGCCAAATCCAGCATCGCCTCCGCATCACCGCCAGCGGCAAGGGCTTGAAGGGGCTCAAGATTTTCCGGGGAAATAAAAATCAACTCTTCAGCAACGGCCGCCGGAAGATTATTGGTGGGCAAAGGTTCGATTTTCGGCGGTGGGGGAGGCTGTGGAAGATCTTCGGGGCTGATCACGCTGACAATAATTTCCTTTTGCAAATTCACTGGCGGAGTCGGTTTCCCACCCCATATTTGCCACCCCCCAAACGCGCCGCCGGCCATCAACAACAACACCACGCCCGTCACCGCCATCCCGCGGCCGGAAGATTCGGCTGTTTGAAGGTTGGGATCATCACCCGGCTCAACCGGGGCATCGGGCGTAATGGAGGAGTCTACAGTGGCGGTTGGCCCGTCCGGCATTTGCACATAAGTGCCCAATGGAACCCACGCATCCTTTCCTTCCTCAATCGCCCAATCCTCTACCGACAACACACCGGCAACGATGTACTGTTGCAGTTCATCACGCGAAAGCGGGCCGAAATGCCCACCATCTTTCTGGACGTAATACGCAGCCATAGTTCGTTAAGGGTGCGGAAACTAACAAAAAACTCCGCTGAAAACCACTCTGAAAAACAGCCCGCTTAGTCCAAATCCTCGGGCCGCACCGAGGAGGGGCCGAGGATGCCCCGGCTGGGGTCGGCGGCGTCCACCGGCCGTCCAACTTTTCGAGCCTTGTCAATCGCCTTGGCAAACACCGGCAACATGAATGCGAGCAAAATGCCGATGATCACAATCACCACTAACATTTCCACAAGTGAAAATGCGCGGAGCATTTTAATGCCTCGATGGTTCATTAATAGAGCACATTGCAATTGGGCAGCCGTTCACGCAGGGCAGCCGCGCCCTCCGGCGAAACGCCGGTGCCCGCAAGCCCCACCCAACGCAATTGATCCTGCCCCGCCAGTTTCTCAAGGCCGCCGTCGGTAATTTTGGAGCCATCAAGGTTGAGTCCCACCAGCACGCCTTGAGTGACCACCACGCATACCTCGGTGCGTGCCACGGATTTTAACGCGACGATGAGGTCATCGCCCGATTCACTGAGTGCCTGCAATAACGGATCGTCCATAACGTGGCGCGAAGGTAACACCGGCTGGGACAGGAATCAATCCTCCGGCAGTTTGGGTTTCTGAAGGGGGTTTGGTTTTGGATTGATGCCCGGCACGTACGGCCCGCCGGTGAATGCCTGTCGCCTCGCGGCGATAATTTGCTTGGCCGAAAGGTTACTCCCCGGCCCCACTCCGGCGCCTTCACGCAGCTTGCCATCAATCATTAGGTTCCCCTGCGTCGCCACGTGCGGCAACGAAAGGGAATGGCCCATCTCGTGCGCGAGAATATTTGACTGCGCAAAAAACACTGGCGAGCCGTCTTTCCAAACCCCATCGGCATCCACCAACGCGGCGAATTTTACCTGCGGCATCAGCACCATTCCTTTGGCCGGCAAATAAACCGCGCCGTACGCGCGCGGCATAGTGTAAATCACCACGATGTGAAACACCTTCCCGCGGTCGGGCAAATCCGGCAGCATTTTGTGGAGGATACGCGATTGCAATTGCGCCACCGCCGTGGCGGAAACGCCAGGCTTGAACAACTCCGCGAAGTCTTTTTCCGCACCGCGATCCGCCACGCGCAGGGGCAATGGGCGATCGGCCACAAAACGAATATTGGCCGTTTTCCACATTTCATTCACTCCCGCGATCAAGGGGCGAATGTTGGTGAGATTGGAATCCGCATTAATGGAGGCATAATTGCTCCTGAGATGATGCACCTTTATCTTGAGCGTGAGCGGCCGGCCATCATCCTCGCCCGGCTGCAATGGCTCCGCCTCATAGGCAAGCATAGCCGCCTCGACCTGTTGCGTGGCGCCGCGCAGGGTGCTTTCATAAACCATCAACCGCGTGCCGCCTTTGGTGCGTGGCACGAGCGAAAACCGTTTGTCCCCCAGCAAAAACCGCATGGCATCTGCCGCCGGTTTATTGCGAAACTTCGCTTCCACACGCCCCTTCAATCCCGGCTCCACCAGCACTTCCCAGCCGGTTTCCGCCTTGATGACTCCCAGCAATCGCTCCAGCCCCATCGCCCGCACATTCATGTCAAACGTACGCGCCTTGGGGTGCCACACCACGGAATCCGCCGCCTCCGCGGCCGGAAGCAGCAGCGCGCAAACAATCCCTATTCGCAACAAACGCATCTCCTTCAATCTATCCGATTTCCCCTTCCCCATCAACCTTGCCAAAATATTTCTCCACCAAAGCGGGATCTGTTGGGCGCGAAAAACGAACCCCCATTACACTCACCAACGCCGAAACCGCCACCGCCCAAATAAAAGGATGGAGACCGAGTAAATTGATTTCCCCGAATTTACCGTTCACAAAAAACCCAACCAAATAAATTACCCCAATCGTGAACCCACCCGAAACCATCCCTGCCACCGCGGCCACCGGAGTAAGGCGCGGCCAATAAAGCATCAACACCACCGGCATCAGAAAACTCGCCGCCAATCCGCCGGAGCCGAACACAATGAGATCCTGCAAAAATTGCGGCGGCTTGAGCATCGCCACCACCGCCAGCACGCCCATAATGATGGTCACCGCGTAGCTCACTTTTTTTAACTTGGCCTCGGTGGCGTCCGGGTTTTTTTGCTGATACACATCGCGCGTTATTGTGGATGAAAATAGCAGCAGGAAACTATCCACACTACTCATCACCGCTGCAAAAGGCGCTGCCAGTAACAGCCCCGCCAGCCACGGCGCGCCGGCGTTGGAAGTGAGCAGCATCGCCATCTCCGGCATGATCCGATCCGAGTCAATCTCCCATCCCGGCAGAAGCACACGGCTGCAAGTAAAAACAATGATGAGCGGAAAATAAATCAGCGAGAAATAAACCATCACAAACACCATTGACCGCCTCAACGTCACGGTGTCCTTGAACGCCATTTGCCGCGCCATGTAGCTCGGCTGCCCCGAACCCGCGAACGGCCAGAACGCGAAGAAACACATCGCCATCATCACCGGCAGAAACCCCTGCGCCTCCATCGACGAAGGCCCCGGCGCGCTGACATACACGCCCTGTTTGCCTGCGCCGTATTTGTACTCTGATTTTTTTTGGTAAACAAAAGAAGTGACCGCCACAGTTTGCTGCGCCAATTGACGCTCGATCGCTTTCGACTCCTCACGCGTGGGTCGCGGCAGGCAAATGACCTTCACTTCACTTTCACCACCTGCAGATTCCGGCGAAACTTCCGTGTCCTTTTTCACCCGAAAATAGTTCACCCCGCCTCCGTTTTCTAATTTAAACCAAGTGCCCTGCGTTAGCTTAGTTGTTTCGCTCACCTCCATTCGCAGCACGCCATCCTCCGGCGGCACCATTTTGGCGACCTCCCGCGTTGCATTCGCTAAGCCGCCCACTTGCGTGAGCGCCAGCCCCAGCAAAATCACCACCCCCACCAGCATCACCATTCCCTGCATCACATCCGTCCACACCACCGCCCGAAAACCACCCCACGCCGTGTACGCCACCACCGACACGGCAAATACCCCCAAACACAAATAATACGCGCCATCCACTCCACTGCCACCGAGCCACGGCACTGGTTGAAGAGCCGTCTCGATCGCATCCTTCGCAGCAATGAACACGCTGACATCGCCCAGCAACGTCGTCATAATTTTCGCGCCCGCCTTGAACTGGGCCAACAGAAAAAAGAATTGGAAAAACACCAGCAACACCGTCGCCACCTGTCCCACCGTCGGACTGCCCAGCCGTTTGCGCATCATCTCCGGTACCGTGATACTGCCCGACTTGCGCGCTACCTGATTGAGCCGTTTGGAAATTAATCCCATCGCCACCAGCGGTACGACGATGTATCCCCCAATCCACAACGCCATCACCCAGCCGTACGTGTAAATTTTCGCTGGAAACCCCATGAAACTTCCGCCCGACGCGCTCGTCGCCGCATACGTGAGCGCGAATGCCCACATCCCCAGATTGCGGCTGCCGAGGAAATATTCGTTCATGAACGACTTTCCCTCCCGCTTGCGTCCCGCCAACCACGCCAGGGCAAACACGATTAAGGTGTACACACAAAAACTCACCAACGCCGCATTGCTTCCCGTTCCCGCCGAGGCCGCCATTATCATTGCATGTCCTCCGGCAATTCCTCCATCGGTTCATCCCGCATTTTAAACAGACAAAACCAAAGCGTGAACGCATTGGCCGCCAGCAGAGGAATCAGCCAGCCGAAAAACACCCAACGCGGAATGCCCAACACCATTTGCACCTCCGCCGTTTCCGCCGCCGCATAACCCGCCACCTTAGAATAACCAATTACCCATACGAAAAAAACAACCCACGTCCCAACCATCCATTTCAATTCCAGCAAACATTGGCGAAACGAGGCGCCCGTGTCCGCGCATTGATTTGCATCAGCCATCCGCAGACGATTCGCGCATTCCAACCCAGACGCAACGAAAAAACTTTGCCCGTGCGCCGAGGCGAGACACACTTCGCGCATGAGCGACCCCATCCCGATACTGGAAAAACTGTACACCGCCGTCGTCGCCGATGTGCTCGATCACCTCGGCCATCGCAAACAAACCCTCGGCACCCATCTCCGTGCAACCACCGCCACTCGACACGTGTGTGGCCGCGTCTTCACCGTTCAAGCTGAACCCGTAGATTCCATCCCCGCCGAACCCTACAAACTGGAGATGACCGCCATCGACACCGCCCAAACCGGCGATGTGCTCGTCGTGGATGGCGGCAATAACCGAGATTGCTCGTTCTGGGGCGAACTGCTCTCAACCGCCTGCCTTGCCAAAGGCGTGCGCGGCACCGTGATGAGCACCTGCACTCGCGACCTTTGGGCACTCGAAAAAATGGATTTCCCCGTATTTGCCATTGGCGTCACCCCCGCCGACAGCAAAGGCCGCATCGATGTCACCGCCATTGGCGAGCCCATCACCATCGATGGCGTCCACATCAAAAACGGTGATTACGTGATCGGCGACGTCGATGGTGTGGTCATTATTCCCAGTGAAGCGCTCGAACAAACCCTCCGCCTCTCGCAAGAAAAAATGGCCGGCGAAAACTCCGTGCGCGAAGATCTCGCCAACGGAATGCCCGTCACCGAAGCCTTCGCCAAACACGGGATTCTTTGAACAAACAAATCCTCATCGCCGGACTGTTCCACGAGACACACACCTTCGTGGACGATGCCACTTCGCTGGCCGATTTCCAATTCCGCGTCGGCGACGCCATGGTCGAATGCACCGGCGATGCCTCCCCGCTGGGTGGCGCACTCGAATTTGCCCAAAAACAACACTGGCAAATCATCCCTACCCTTGATGCCCGCGCCACCCCCAGCGGCACGGTAAATGATGACGTGCTGGAGATTTGGTGGGCCGAATTTAAGGCCCGCTGGCAACCCGAATGCGATGCCATCTTCCTCGTCCTGCACGGCGCCATGGTGTGCGAATCCTACCCCGACGTTGAAGGCGAACTCCTTAAACGCATCCGCAGCCTTCCCCGCGCAAACCAAAAACCAATTTTCGGCGTATACGATTTACACGCAAATTTCTCCCGGCCCATGGCCCAACACGCCGACTGCCTCATCGCCTATCGCGAAAACCCGCACACCGACGCCCGCGCAAGCGCCGTGCGCGCCGCCCAACTGTTGGCACAACATTTTGAATCCGGCAAACTTCCAAAAATCCAACTGCGCCAACTCCCCATCATCTGGCCGCCCACCGGCACCGGAACCGGCGACGACCCAATGCGCTCACTCGAACAACGCGCGCGTGAATTGGAAGGCGGCAACATCTGGGCCATCAACATCGCCGCCGGGTTCGCTTTTGCCGACACGCCCGATACCGGCGTCAGCATCCAAACCATCAGCCCGACCGGAGCGACCGCTGCACTTAACGAACTCGAATCCCTCGCACTGGAATTGAAAGAACACGGCACTCAACTGGATCCACCAATCGAAACCGTGATGCCCGAAATTTGCAAACCCGCCAATGGCCTAACCGTATTGGTGGAACCCAGTGACAACATCGGCGGCGGTGCCCCGGGCGACGGCACCGGCTGCCTGCGCGCGTTGGTTTCATATCACACCGAAAACGCAACCGTGTGCCTCAATGACCCCGAGGCGGTGCGCGCTCTTTCAGATTTGCGCATCAATGGCAAACGCACCCTCCCGCTCGGCGGCAAAGGAAGCCAGTTTGATGAAGGGCCCATTGAGCTGAACGTGGAATTTATTTCGCGGAGCGATGGCCGATTTGAATTGGAAAATAAACAGAGCCATCTCGCCTCAATGTGCGGTGATTTTTTTGACATGGGCGCATGCGCCGTGGTGCGGCACGCGGGTGTCACAATTTTGCTGACCTCGAACAAAACCGCCCCCTTCGATCTCGGCCAATGGCGAAGCCAGGGCGTGGAGCCGGCAACGCAAAATGTGATCGTTGTCAAAGCCGCCGTCGCTCATCGCGCGGCGTACGATCCGATTGCGACGCGTAGTTTCACCGTCGACACCCCGGGGCCGTGCAGCAGTGATTTGGGGCGGTTACCGTATCAATTTCTCACGCGGTGACGCGTCTCTGGGTGAGGCAAAAAACTAATTTTTTGACTGCCTCACCCAACTGTCGCGAAGGGCGACGATGCGGTTGAAGACGGGTTGATTCGGCGCACTGTCCTTGGGGTCGGGCGTAAAATAACCGAGCCGTTCGAACTGGACGCGTTGGCCCGCTGAGAATTCGGCGAGCGAAGGCTCGAGTTTGGCGGTGATGGTTTTCAGTGAATCAGGATTGAGGCAATCAAGAAAATTGCCTTCCGCTTCGGGTTCGGCTTCGGTGAAAAGGCGGTCGTAAAGGCGCACTTCAGCATCCACGGCGTGATCGGCGCTGACCCAGTGAAGGGTGCCTTTCACTTTACGTCCGTCGGGTGCGCTGCCGCCGCGCGTTTCGGGGTCGTACGTGCAATGGATGCGCAGGGTATTTCCGGCGGCGTCTTTTTCCACGCTTTGACAGGTGATAAAATAGGCGTAGCGCAACCGTACTTCGCGACCGAGCCCAAGCCGGAAAAATTTCTTAGGCGGGTCTTCCATGAAATCGGCGCGCTCGATGAAAAGCCGCCGGCCGAAGGGCAACGCGCGTTTGCCAGCGCTTTCATCTTCGGGGTTGTTGACCGCTTCAAGTTCCTCAGATTCACCTTCGGGATAATTATCAATCAACACTTCCAGCGGATCAAGCACGGCACAGCGACGTTCGGCGGACTTATTGAGCTCTTCGCGAATGGCGTTTTCCAACAGCCCCACATCGGTTACGCCTTTGAATTTGGTGACGCCCACGCCCTGACAAAAATTACGAATGGAGGCTGCCGTGAAGCCGCGTCTTCGATAGCCTGCGAGGGTAGGCATCCGCGGGTCATCCCAGCCGTTCACGTGATTTTCCTCCACGAGCTGCCGCAGCTTGCGTTTGCTCATCACCATATAAGTGGGATTCAGGCGCGAAAACTCGTGCTGATGCGGGCGCGGCTGCGGCACGGGCAGTTGGTCGAGCACCCAATCGTACAGCGGCCGGTGCACTTCAAATTCAAGCGTGCAGATGGAATGCGAAATGCCCTCAATACTATCCGAAAGACAATGCGTGAAATCGTACATCGGATAAATGCACCACGCCTCGCCGGCCTGATGATGCGCCTCGTGGCGGATGCGGTAAATCACGGGATCGCGCAAATGCAAATTCGGCGAGGCCATATCGATCTTGGCGCGCAGGGTTTTTTCGCCATCGGCAAACTCACCCGCCCGCATGCGGGAAAACAAATCGAGATTCTCTTCCACACTGCGATTGCGATGGGGGCTTTCCTTGCCGGGCTGCTCGGGCGCGCCGCGATAGGATTCCCATTCTTCAAGCGAAAGATCGCAAACGTACGCGTTGCCGTCGCGGATCAATTGCACGGCGTATTCGTGGAGCTGCTCGAAATAACTGGAGGCAAAAAATGTCTCCTTTGAAATCACCGAATCCGCCCAGCCCTCAATCAGCCAGCGCACATCCTCGGAGATGGATTCTACAAATTCGGTGTCTTCCTTGGCCGGGTTCGTGTCATCAAAGCGCAGGTTGCACACACCGTTGTTTTCCAACGCGATCCCGAAGTTCAGGCAAATGGATTTCGCGTGGCCAAGGTGCAAATAACCATTGGGCTCCGGCGGAAAACGCGTGACCACTCCGGGATACGTCCCCGACGCGACATCCGCCACCACGCGGTCGCGGATAAAATCTTTCAACGGTTCCCTGCCTTCGGCGTTATTCATGGGCGGTTTGTTTCGGGCAAATGCGGACGCGCGTCAACTGTTTTGCCTGATCAGGAAATGTTATCAGACAAACTCCGCGGAGTCGGGCTCGCGCAGGCCACAAGCAATTTCTACCAATGACAACGGCAGCACAATCAGCAATCCTCCAATCCACGCCAGATATTTCACCCCGGAGAGCATCCACCCGCAAATGGCATTGATGACTGCGTTGGTGGGTTTTTCTACTTTGGCCAGCTTGGCTTCGTTTTGGGCGGTTTGTTGGCCGGTCCAAGCTGTTTCGAGCGAACCCTTTACTTTATCGTACCGCACCTTGGATTTGCTGTGATTGATTTTTGTTTCATCGTACATCACCTTCCCCCACGCGGGTATCAACGAAAACATCACCCCCGCAACCATACAACTCACAGCGAGATTGGAATATTTTTTCATCAGGCTGGGCCGGATGCGACGGGTATTGATAAAGCAACACACCGCAGCTCCAATCATCAAAATAAACATGAGCAGCAATCCGACGCCCAAATAAAGATTGCTGCTCAGAGCATCGGTCATCGTAGTGAGCATCATACCGCCGCCGGAAGGCATGAACCAAAATAAAATCGCCGCCCCGCCGCCCACCATCCCGATCACCCACGACGCTTTACTATCTGGCCGATACAGCCGCAACTTGCCCCCGAAAACCACGCCCACCCAACCCACTATAAACAATCCCACTAACATAGGGTGTTCGCCGGGTTCGAAATTTAGTTTTTCATAGAAAATATTTTTGTCCTGTTTTTCAAACGTAGCTCTTGGCACGCCGGGCGCAACTTCATCGGCGGTGGATTCGCGGCTGTTTTCGCCGTCTGTATTGGGATCAGTACTCACTGCCGGAGTCGTGTCGATCGGCACCGGCAATTTGAGTGTGCCGACTTTCTCTTCCGCCAATCCCAAGCCAAAAATGGTGAGCATCAAAACCAAGAGGGTAACTCCCCGTGCCCGCCCGTGCACCGCGGATGCAAGAATGATGCAGGTGATGCCCAACACCCCGGGGGCGAGGATATCGAACATCATTTGCCAGTCAGCCAGTTTCCAAAAATTAATCCAAACGATGTTCCATTCCGACCCTCCAAAGACCGGTAGCAGGCAGGCCGTCAACAGGGTCCACCCGATAGAATTTACCGCCCCGGAACGCTCAGCCGTTTCATCTTCGTAGGTGTAGGGTGGAGGAATCTCCAGCGGTTTATGCGCCATCGCGGCGGCCAGATTTGCAGCAGCTTCTTCCTCGGATAGCTGGGATTCATCGATATTTTGACCGCATCCGAGGCAGACCACTTGATCCGCGTCCATCGCCGCGCCGCAAGTCGGACATGCCACGCCCGAACTTGGCATCGCAGTCGCGCCCCCCACCACTTCAGTGACCGGCACCCAATCCGCTGCCCCCTCGTACCAGGCCATATCCGTGGGCAACAACTGGCCTGCGGCAAGATACTCCTGCACCTGCTCGGGGCTGTACGGGCCGAACTGTTCGCCGTCTCTGGAAATATGAATCATCATCGCCTTGCGCAATTGCCGCTCAATTCGTACTGAAGAAAACACGAAAGGAGGTACGCATTCAAGGACGGAGTCCATCGGGCCACCAGCGCATCACGCGATGTCGGCCGATCTCCGGTAGTTCAAAAAAATCACCGTGAGGCTCAAAGCCCAGTCGTTCATAAACCGGAATCGCTTTCACCCGAACGTCCGCCCAAAGCCCAAGCTGACGCGCGGCCGCATACACTTGAGTCCCCTGCACCAGTCGGGCGCCAATGCCGCGATTGCGCACGGCATCATCCACGCCCAGCCAGCGAACCCGCAAAGGACAGTCGTGCCTGGGCTCGTCCAGCACCGCGATGCAACCGATCGGTTTGCCCGCTTGTAATGCCGCACCAAAAACGGTGGTGGGATTTCCCGCCATCTCGGCGTCGGTTTCCGCACCGGCGGGTTTGAAGGGATACAATGTGCGGCGGCGCACTTCGGCGATGGATTCCGGCGACACGTCCCAGTCGAATGTGAACGCCTCCGCCATCGCCATCGCCGTGCCTCAACTTTCGATGATGCTGATTTCCACCGGCTCCACTTTGATATCTTTGCGCTCGAGCCAGCGGGCGGCCTTTTTCAAATCATCCCGCGGACCTTCGAGTTCGAGACACACAATGCCGATCTCATCACGCACTTCCGCTTGCCGCAGATTCACCAGCAACCCGAAGCGCGTCACCAATTCACAAATCACCGGCGAGGTGATGTGCTTGGGCGGATACATCAACCACAACCGCAGGCGACCTTGCTCGGGCTTTTTCGCAGCCTTCTTTTTTGCGACTTTTTTCTTCGCCGGCTTTTTCTTTTTTGCAGCCATAATTTAACCGCCGGCGATAGCGGGAATGATGCTCACTTCGTCACCGTCTTTGAGGGGTGTGTCTTTTTCCTGCAGAAAACGAATGTCCTCTTCATTGACATACACATTAACAAAACGGCGCACCTGACCTTCGTCATCGAGCAGCCGTTCCTGAATGCCGGGATAGCGGCTTTCCAAATCGGCGATGGCGTCGCCAACGGTTTCGGCGCTGGTCTCCACGGTTTCCTCGTCGTGGGTGAGCTTGCGCAGCGGGGTGGGAATGCGAATTTGAATTGGCATAAATTAGTTTGCTTTAGTTTGCGGTTAAGGTTTTATCGCCATCCAGCAACGCGTCAAACTCGCGCAGGCTGGGGGCAATGTCGCGAGCTTGGCCCGCGTGATTCTCCACGGCGTCGAGCGTCTTGAGCCCGTTGCCGGTGATGCACAGCACGGCGGAATCATCGGCGGGGATGGCGCCGCTGGCAATGAGTTTCTTGGCCACGCCCACGGTCACGCCGCCGGCGGTCTCGGCAAAAATACCTTCGGTCTCGGCCAACAGCTTGATACCCTCGCGGATCTCGTCATCGGTCACGTCATCGGAAGCCGCGCCGGTTTCCTGAAAAACTTTCAGCGCATAGAACCCATCAGCCGGCGTGCCGATCGCCAGACTCTTGGCGATGGTGTCGGGTTTCACGGGCTTGAAGAAATCCTGACCTTCCTTGTAGGCCTTACTGATCGGTGAACAACCAGTGGCCTGCGCGCCGTGCACGCTGTACTCGGTCTCATCCACCAGTCCCACCTTTACGGCCTCCTGGTAGCTCTTATGAATCTTGGTGAGCAACGAGCCGGACGCCATCGGCACCACTGTGTGGCGCGGGATCTTCCAGCCAAGCTGTTCCACAATCTCAAAGCCCTGGCTCTTGGAGCCTTCCGCGTAATAGGGCCGCATGTTGACGTTTACAAACGCCCAATTGTATTTGCCGGCGATCTCCGCACAGAGCCGGTTCACCTCGTCGTAATGGCCCTTGATGCCGATCACGTTGGCATCGTAAATCAGCGAGTTCACCACCTTGCCCTTCTCGAGGTCGTTCGGGATAAACACAAACGCCGTCAACCCAGCGGCCGCTGCGTTGGCCGCGACGCTGTTGGCAAGGTTGCCCGTGGAGGCGCACGCCACCACTTCAAAACCCATCTCACGCGCTCGGCTCAAGGCAACGCTCACCACGCGATCCTTGAAGGACAGGGTCGGGTAATTCACCGCATCGTTCTTGATCCATAGCTCGCGAATGCCCAGCCGTTTCGCCAGCCGATCCGCCTTGATCAAGGGCGTGAAGCCCACCTCGCGGCCGACGGTCGGTTCCCCGGCCACCGGCAACAACTCGGCGTAACGCCACATGCTGTGCGGGCGTTTTTCAATCGCTTCACGCGTCAGTTTGCCCTTGGCGGCCTCGTAGTCGTACACCACTTCCAGTGGGCCGAAATCGAATTCGCACACGTGCCGCGCTTCGAGCGGATATTCCTGCCCGCACTCGCGACAGCGCAGTGCCTTCATGTAACCTTGTTGTTCTGCCATCTTCTATTTCGTTCAGGGTTGCTCGTCAGGAGAGGACAAAAAAAGCCCGCTCGTAACGATGAGCGGGCGTAAATTGCGTTTGCGCCAGGGCTCATCTTTCCCGGCTTGCGCCGGCTGGATTTGGCACCTGGTCATTGAAACGCGCTGTCTCAACCGGTTGCCGTGACATCATCGGGCCAGTCCCTCCGTCACTCTTTATGAGCGCCCCCCGTTTAGGGAGCGGGGGAAACATAGGGGAAACGCTGGGCAGGTCAACCCCAAATCCGCGTCACTCACCCAGTTCCCCTGCAAACCCCTGCTGCCGCAAGGCTTCGTATAACACCAGCGAAACGCAATTGGCCAGATTCAGCGAACGCGCTTCGGCGTTGAACATCGGAATCCGCAACCACGAATCCGCATGCGCCTCCAGCAAAGCCCGCGGTAGCCCCGCGGTTTCTCGGCCGAACACCAAATAATCCTCCGGGCCAAATGTCGCCTCGTCGTACCGCGTTGCCCCGCCCTGCTCCACCAGCCAATACCGGGCCGTGGACGGCTGTTCCGCCGTGAAGCTCGCCCAGTCCTCCCACAGACGCCAATCCACCTGCTGCCAGTAATCCATCCCCGCCCGCTTCAATTCGCGGTCGCCCAACCGAAACCCCAGCGGCCCGATCAAGTGCAACCGGGAATGAGTCGCCGCACACAAGCGCGCCACATTGCCCGTGTTGGGTGGGATTTCAGGTTCGAGGAGGACGATGTTCATGAAAATATCCAAGACCCAAGATCCAAACCCCAAGGAATGACCGATGCCCAAACCCCAATTGGGTCATTGAGATTTAGGCATTCCTTGGTCATTGGGATTTGGTTCTTGGGATTTAATAAACCACCTTCACCAACGTCAACCCGCAGGCCGGGGCGTTCATGCCGGCGACGCGGCGATCGCGGTCACGAAAGATTTGGCGGAGGTCCTTTTGCGTCAGCTTCCCCTGCCCCACCTGCACCAGCGTGCCGACGATCCCGCGGCACATCTTGTACAAAAAGCCTTCGCCCGCGATCCACACGCCCAGCTCCGGACCGCGCCGGCGCACCTCGCATTGCGTCACGCGGCGCACGGTGGTTTCCATTTCATATTCGCGGGTAGTGGCAAACGATTTAAAATCTTTCCGGCCCACAAACAATTTCGCCGCCGCCTTCATCCGCACCACATCCAACTCGCCCGGCAGATGCCATGCGCGGCCGTTGAGCAGCGGGTTCATAGCCGGCCCGTTCCAAATACAGTAGCGGTACTGCTTGCCCTTCGCATCAAAGCGCGCATGAAAATCCGCTCGCGCCCGAACCGCCTTCATCACGCGGATGTCCGGCGGCAAAAAGGCGTTCAACGCCCGGCGCAGCTGATGCCCATCCATCGGCCGTTCCTCTAACGGTAAATCCACATGCACCACCATTCCCTGCGCATGCACGCCCGTATCCGTGCGACTGGAACTGTGCACGCGTTTCACCGATGGAAACAACTGCTGCACCGATTCCTCCACCCGCTGCTGCACCGTCACCTGCCGGGGCTGCACCTGCCAGCCGTAATAGGCCGCGCCATCATAGGCGATCGTGAGCTTGAAGCGTTTCATCCGGCAAAGCTATCCATGTAATCCTGCAGCAAAATTGCTGCCGCCGAAGCGTCCACTTTCTTCTTCGCTTCCCGCGCATTCACGCCTGCCTCACGCAAACGATCCTCCGCCATCACACTCGTCAACCGCTCATCCCAAGTCACGATCGGTACGGTCACGGACTTTTTCAGCACCCCCACAAAATCCTGCACCTTCAACGCCTGCGGTCCAACGCTGCCGTCCATGTTATGCGGCATGCCCACCACAATCTGTTCGGTTTCACGTTCGGCCAAGATTTCCTTCAGCCGCTTCAAAAACGCATTGAACGGTTCGGCCGGAATACACTCCAGCGGATGCGCCATCATCCCCAGCGCATCGCTCGCCGCAATGCCCATGCGCTTTGTCCCGTGATCAATCGCCAACAACTTCACGCGCGCACTTATGGAGTCTCGACCGGAGACTGTCCAGCCGTGTGTTGTCGCACTTTGAGCCGCTAAGACTTGCCACCTTCAATTCTCTGCTCTATTTGTTTCCTGTGAAGCGCTTCTGCCTGCTATTTTTTATACTTCTCACTTGGATCTTCACCATACCCGCAGCGGCGCAATTGTCTCAGGAGGGTGATTCTGGCTCGCAAGAGTATCGAGATACAGTCAATGAACTGATTTTTGAAGCCTACGCGTCCCCCAATGATGCCTACGAAGTCCGGCTCATGCTGGCTGAGCTGTTGGGATATGAAGGCAAAGGCCAATTGGGATTAGCCTTGGTTGCCTGGGTCCCCGGAGGTGATGCAGGCAAGGGGGTCGATGCCGCGAAAGGCATTCTTAAAGCCACGGGTCCTTTAGCTGTATTGACGAAAGCTGACTTGGACACCTTAAAAAGGGCTGATGACTTATTCAAAAAGAAAACAGAAGGTATTTATGAATTTACGGGAACATCTGGAAAGAAATATGTTGGTCAGTCTGGCAACATCCCAAAACGGTTGAAACAACATGAATCATCGGGAAAACTTTCACCAAATTCACGGGTGGAAATTATGGAATTGTCCGGCGGCAAAACAGCAAGTGAAATTCAGGAACAATTGAGGATTAACGAGCTTGGAGGTATTAAAAATCTTGAATACAAAAGAAACCCCATCGGAAAGAATCGGAAACATATACTTCCTGAGGTTGAGCCGTGACCAATTTAACCATAGAAAACGGGGAATTCGGCCCAATTGCCTCACCGCGAACGAGTTGGGAACCGAGCTTGGCTGACATCTTCCGTCACCATACCTGCCAAGGAATTGAGTTAAATCATGCCAAAGGATTTCACGGCGTTGACTTGGCGTTTCTGAATGGATTCCCCGGGCTCAAGTACTTGTCCATTATTTTGTTAAAACTTCCTTCACTCGATCCTGTCCACAATCTTCACAACCTACGAAGTTTAGATGTTAACTCATATTGCAGCACAGGTATTGACTTTTCCAACTTTCCGCACTTGGAGAATTGTTCCCTGACATCATGGCGTCCGAATTGCAAATCATTGTTTCAATGCGCAACACTTAAAAAACTATTCATCACAAATTACCGTGCAGAAGATTTTCTGAATTTCCACTCCCTGACCCAACTTGAGGCTTTAGACCTTCGAGGCTCAACGATCAAGTCTCTGAATGGGATAAATGCACTGAAAAAACTATCCATTCTTCAGTTGGCTGACTTTAGAAAACTCTCGAGCTTGCAGGGGATTGAATCATTAAAAAAACTGAAGAATCTCACGGTGCATACGTGTCGGAAAATTCACTCAATCGACCCCGTTGGCAACCTCCCCAATCTCCAAAAGCTATTCATTCCTAATAACGGCCACATTGACTCTTTAAAGCCAATTGAAGCTCTAAACAACCTAGAGTCCGTCGTTTTTTATGAATCAACGAATATTCTTGATGGCGATCTATCACCGCTGCTTCGGCAGAAAAACTTAAATGACACCGCGTTCCAAAACCGACGTCACTACTCCCACACTCGAGAACGTATCTACGAGTTAATTAGCAATAAATAAACTCCTTGGGTCATGCAAAACAGAATAACCTCAAATTCGAATTGTATGTTCGGTATACTGCCCCCGGTTAAGTCAACGCTTTTTAAGAGAGAGGTTTGACTTAACCGGGGGCACTACATAAACGCGCATGCCATTTCCGCACGAAATCACCTAGGCAGTTTTTTGTCTGGAGATTTCTCTGAGATACCAAATTTAGAAATGTTAGTAACGCAACGAAAGAGGACTTACCAAGAATCGGAAGAAACACCGCCATCAAAATGATTTTGCAACATTCTCGCAAACAAAATTACTCACCAACGGGTATCTTAGGTCGCAAAAGTTTTTATAAATCGTTTCTCCGCATTTCCACGAGAAAACCAAATTAAAGTGTCGCCATCACTTTCTCGGCGGCGGTGATGGTGGCGTCGATGTCCGCCGCGGTGTGGGCGTTGGAAAGAAAACTGGCTTCGAAAGCGCTGGGGGCGAGGTACACGCCCTCGGCCAGCATGCCGTGAAAATATTGTTTGAACCGCTCGCGATCGGACTGCATGGCTTCGGCCAAATTGTGTACCGGTTGCTCGGCAAAGAACAGGCAGCTCATGGAGCCGGCGCGTTGGGTGATCACCGGGATGCCTGCCCGCTCGGCGGCGGCGTTCAGGCCCGCCTCCAGCCGGGCGCCCATGGTTTCCAGCCGCTCGTGGGCCGCGCCGGTTTTCAATTCCTCCAAAGCCGCCAACCCTGCGGCCATGGCCAGCGGGTTGCCGCTCAGCGTGCCCGCCTGATATACCGGGCCATCGGGAGCCAGCACATCCATCACCTCCGCGCGTCCACCAAAGGCGCCGACCGGCAGACCGCCGCCGATGATTTTACCGAAGCAGCTGAGATCCGGCGTGATGCCAAACCGTTCCTGCGCCCCGCCCAAGCTCACGCGAAAACCGGTCATCACTTCATCAAAAATCAAGAGACTGTCGTTGGCCGCAGTGATCTCGCGCAGAAATTCCAGATAGCCCTCACGCGGCAGATACACGCCGGCATTGCCCGGCACGGGCTCGAGAATGATGCCCGCCACCTGACCTTCATTCGCCGCAAAAGCCTGCTCCACGGCGTCCCGATCATTAAACGGCAACACGATCGTGTGCGCGGTAAATTCCGCGGGCACTCCGCCGCTGTCGGGATTACCACAGGTTAACGCGCCGGAACCGGCCTTCACCAGCAACGAATCAGCATGGCCATGATAGCACCCATCGAACTTGATGATCTTCGGCCGATCGGTAAACCCGCGCGCTACGCGGATGGCGCTCATGCACGCTTCGGTCCCCGAATTGACCATGCGCACCTTCTCAACGCTCGGCACGCAGTCTTTCACTAACTGCGCCATGCGCACTTCCGCTTCGCTTGGGATACCAAAGCTCGTGCCGCGCTCGGCTGCCGCCTGGACTGCCTGGACAATGGCCGGATGCGCGTGCCCTAAAATCGCCGGGCCCCAAGTGCCTACGTAGTCAATGTAGTCATTCCCGTCCACATCCCACACATGCGAGCCCGCGGCGCGTTCGGCAAAGAACGGTTGCCCGCCGACTCCACGAAACGCCCGCACCGGCGAATTCACGCCGCCGGGAATGTGGTTGAGTGATTCGGCAAAGAGTTGTTCGGATTTGGCGTGAGAAATCATCGGCGGCGAAGCATAAAGGAAAATGACCCATGTCCAAAACCCAAATCACAAGGAAATGCCAATGCCCAAACCTCAATCGCCAGATTGTTTTTGAGCTTTCCTTGGGACTTGGTCATTGGAATTTGCTCATTCCCGGGCCACCGGTATGCGGCGCCCGACGCCAAACGCCTTGCTCGTAACCTTCAGGCCCGGCGCGGCTTGGCGGCGTTTGTATTCGTTGAGATCAATGAGGCGGGCGATGCGGCGCACGGTGTCGGCATCAAAATCGGCGGCAATGATTTCTTCCGCCGATTGGCCTTCCACCACGTATCGCTCGAGGATGGCGTCGAGCACATCGTAAGGCGGCAGCGAGTCCTCATCTTTTTGATCGGGCCGCAATTCGGCGCTCGGCGGCTTTTCGATGGTGGATTCTGGAATCACGTCGCCTTCGCCATTGCGATTCATCCAGCGGGCGAGGCGATACACCATCGTTTTGGGCACATCGCTGATGACCGCCAATCCGCCGCACATATCGCCGTAGAGCGTGCAGTAACCCACGGCAAGTTCGCTTTTGTTGCCGGTGGTCAAAACCAGCGAGCCGAATTTATTGCTCATTGCCATCAGCAATAATCCCCGCAAGCGAGCTTGCATATTTTCTTCCGTCACATCTTCGGGCAAATCGCCGAAGATTGGCGCGAGGCTTTGTTTGGCCACTTCAAAACCGGTCTCGATGGGCACGACGTCGTATTGAATGCCCAGATTTTCGGCCAGCGCCTTCGCATCATCCAGACTGCCCGCGGAAGAATACTGTGACGGCAACGCCACGCCGCGCACGTTTTCTTGCCCCAACGCGGCCACCGCGATGGCGGCGGTGACCGCGGAATCAATCCCGCCGCTCAGGCCAATCACCGCGCTGCGAAAGCCGCATTTGCCTAGGTAATCGCGCACCCCCAACACCAACGCATCGTACAGCAACGCCTCATCATCGGGCGAGGCGGTTTCGATGGGGGAAGCCTCCGTGTCGACTATCACCAAATCTTCCGCGAAAAATTCCCCCTGCGCGATGGGCTTGCCTGCAGCGTTCAGGGCGAGACTGCCGCCGTCAAAAATTAATTCGTCATTGCCACCCACTGAATTGCAATAGAGCAATGGGTGCTCGATTTTGGCGGCGAGGCTGGAGAGCATTTCCACGCGCGTGCGGTGTTTGCCCAGATGCCACGGTGAGGCGGATACATTCAAAATCAGTTCCGCGCCCTGCTCCACCAAGGCTTCCACCGGATTGCTGCGATACCGACGGTCGCACCAAAAATCTTCATCATTCCAAACATCCTCGCACACCGTGAGCCCCAGCGAATGACCGTTGACCTCCACCGGCGCATTTTCTGTGGCCGGCTCAAAGTAACGCGCCTCATCGAACACATCGTAAGTGGGCAACAAGCTTTTCGTGCGCGTGGCCGCCACTTTGCCGCGATGCAAAAGCGAAACCGCATTGGTCGCCGGACGCCCCGGCTGATCGGCATTCAATCCCACGTGCCCCACCACCAACCCCGTGTCGCCAACGGTGCCGGCGAGGTCTTCCAACGCCGCGAGATTGCTTTCGATGAAGCCACTCTTCAGCAGCAGATCGCGCGGCGGATATCCGGTGATGGCCAATTCCGGCGCGAGCACAATCTCTGCGCCCGCCGCCGCGCCGCGTTTGCACGCTTCCCGCAGCCGCGCTGTATTCCCGGCAAAATCGCCGACAATGCTATTAATTTGCGCGAGAGCAATCTTCATCAGCCTTAACTCACTCAGGGAAAATACGTCTGCGGCAGCGTCCCCTTCGGCGTCATAATCGTCACCCCGGGGCTGATGCCGTTTTTTTTGAACCACCCGCGCGGGGCTTCGAGCACGTATTGGATTTGAAAACTTTTGGACATCACGCTGTTGGTGTTCTGCGGCTCGAGTTTTACGATTTCATTGATGCGCCCTTGCGGATCGATGTACGCGGCGCTCATCGGGACAAAACAATTTTTCATCCAAAACCCCTGCTGTTTGGGCTGTTTGAAAACAAAAATCATCCCCGAATTTTCGCCCATCGTTTTGCGGAACATCATTCCCGTTTTGATTTGCCGTTCCGTCATCGCCTGTTCCGCCTCCATTTTCACCGCGCCCACAAAAAGCTGGATTGTCGCCAGCTTTGGCTGAGCCGCGGTGATGTCGGCGGCAAAAGGCGGCGCGGACGCCGGCAAAGGTTTAGCCGCCGGAGGTTGCTGCGTGCAACCCAAGGCAAATGAAATAGTTAAAAGAAAAATCCGCACGCGGGGAGGATGAGGGGTTTTATAGAAATTTCCAATGATCAATGTCCAAGGAAGCCCCAATGACCAAAACCCAAGGAAGCCCCAATGACCAAAACCCAAGGAAGACCCAATGAGCAATGCCCAAGCGGCGGCGTGAGTTTGGTTATTGGGATTTGGACATTCCTTGGGCCTTGGACATCGGGCATTGGGGCTTCCTCGGTTTTTTGTAGCCCGGGCCACCGGTCCAAGCTACATTATTCCTCCCCCAACTCCGCCTTGAACTCAAACCCTTTATCCCCCGGCACCTTGCTCATACGGCTGTGTTGGACGGGAGTGTAGTCGCTATTGATGCCGCCTTCTTTGAGCATTCGCACGCGGATGAAATAATGGGTGGCTCCCATTAGGGCCGTTGGCAATTCGTCATTTACAAAACCATCAGTGCCCCAAAGCGGTTCCGGTTCGAGACCGTTGCGGAGCGCGATCCAGTCCGTGCCGTTGGTGGAGATGCCGATGGCGGCCGCGCCGCGTCCGATGCCGGCGGTGCTGCCGGAGAAATCCCAAGTGTTCACTGTGCATCGAAGGTAGGCGCGACGCACAGGGCGGGTAAAGGGAAAGTGATAAACAACCTCCCCCACCACGCCGTTGGTGATGGGACCCCAATAAGTGAGCGGCGATTTTTGCCATTCGGTGAAGGGGCGCACGTTATTGGTTTTGATGATGTACTTCACCGCATTGGTTTCGAACACGTGGGGGTAGCTGTAATTAAAATCCCATCGCGCGGGA
>JACNJL010000033.1 GCA_014382585.1 Limisphaerales bacterium
GTGGCGGTCACGCGCACAAAGCGCACCTTGGCTTTTACATCAAAACTGACCGGAGCAATATTTGGGTTCGGAAAATCAGCCTGTGTTTGATCGACGAGCGTGGTGCGTTGTTTGAAGTCCGCGGTTGACGCGCCTTCCACTTTGAAGCGCACGGGGAATCCAAATCCGCCGCCGATGTCGGCGTATTCATCGTGGCACGCGCGCAGCACAAGGCGCCGCAAATCGCTGGCCGCACCGAGATCGATCTGCACCCATTTGGCGGTGTGAGGATTCTTCACGATGGTACTGTGATAGCCATACTCGGGCCGCTTGCGCTGTAGCTTTGCCTTGGGCGTGAGCGTGGCGATTTTTTGATCCAGCGCCGTCAACGCTTTGCCGCCGGCCTTTTTCATCTCGGCATCCATGGTGGCGAGTTGCTTGTTCAACTCCGCAATGCGGGTGGTGAGGTCGATTTTCTTTTTATTTAACTCCGGCGACGTGTTGTACGGACGGTTGGCACGATCCACAGCGGCGAAGACGGATTGCAGGCTGTAATAATGCTTCTGCGTGTAGGGATCGAATTTGTGATCGTGGCAGCGCGCGCATTGGATGGTGGCACTGGTGAAGGTGTTGAGCGTGTTGCTCACCATTTCATCCCGATCAATGTGGCGGGCGACGCGGCCATCAATCTTACTCTCAGGTACTTCGACATGCCCGATAAAATCCCAAGGACCGGCGGCAATGAAGCCAAGCCCAAGAATGCCGTCGGCCGTGCCGGGGAAGAGCGCATCGCCGGCAATCTGTTCCTGGACGAACCGCGCGTACGGTTTGTTTTCGTTGAACGAACGAATAACATAATCGCGATAAGGCCAGGCGTTGGGCCGCAGCTTGTCCTTGTCGTACCCGCAGGTGTCGGCGTACTTCACCACATCGAGCCAGTGCCGGCCCCAGCGTTCGCCGTAGCGCGGGCTGGCGAGCAGTCGGTCGGCCAGTGCGGCGATGGCCTGATCACGATTGGTTTTCGCCGCCTTTTCAAACGCCGCAATCTCCGCGGGAGTGGGCGGCAGGCCGGTGAGGTCGAAGGTCATGCGCCGGATCAAGGTGAGGGGATCGGCCTTGGGGGAGGGGCTCAGTCCATGCTCGGTTTGTTTGGCGCGGATAAACTGGTCGATGGGATTGCGCGCCCATTTTTGTTCGGCGGCGGTGAGCAGGGGCAGGGGCGGGCGTTTCAGTGGCTTGAGCGACCAGTGTTGCTCCCACTTTGCGCCTTGGGAGATCCATTGGCGGAGGGTGGCGATTTGCGCGGCGGAAAGTGGTTTGCCGCTCTTGGGTGGGGGCATGCGTTCTTCGGGGTCGATGTGGGAAATGCGTTTGAGCAAATCCTTCAAAACCGGCCGGGCGGTTTGTTCGGTATCCAGTCGCAGCTTGGCTTTGCGGGTGCTGGCGTCGGGCCCGTGGCAGGCGTAGCAATTGGCGGTGAGGATGGGCCGCACGTCACGATCATACCAAACCGCTGCCATTAACGCCGGAGCCAGCAAACTAGCGGTCAGTATCCAAAATCGCTCCGTGAAACGCATCGGCGCGATGATAACATCCTGTCAAAAACTGTCACTTTTATTGAGAGATCTTCGTCAAATGGAAATGTGGCGTTGATCGTGGGTTTTTCATAAAATTTCCCCTTGTGCCTCGCCTGATCTGGGGGCACAGTATAGGAAGCCGGAAGGGCTATTTCGGATGACGAAAAAATTTGTTGTTGGCGTAGCGAGCGCCCTGCTTTGCGGGGTGGGATTAGCGGTGTACACGTTGACACAAACTGACGAGGTGCCCGGTGTTCCTGAGTTGATTGCCGAAGAGGACGTGACGACGGATCGGGCCGTGCCTGATTTGGAATTTGCCAAGCGTCATAAAGTGGTGCGGCTCGAGCAAGCCACGCTTACCAGCATCGTACAAAATGCCGATTCACTTACGTTGCGTTTGTTTCAAGGGGAGACATTGGAGATTCTCATCGATGAACGGCAAAAGATTGATGAAACATTTGCAATTGCATACGGCAAAGTAAAAGGCGCGTCTGAAAGCACGGTTATGTTATCCGTGGCCGGGGATGCGATGACCGGTTCAATTTCCGTTGGCGACGGCCGCACTTTCCGCATCGATCCTATCGGCGGCGGCGTACACAAGCTGGTGGAGGTGGATGAAACCACCGGCGACGTGTGTGAACACCCCCAAGGTCCGGCCGGCGAATTCATCGCACCCAACGGCGAAAAAATTCAGGTGATGTATCAGCGGATTTCCACCTTCCGTACAAGTGGGAACATTCGCCCGTTACAATCCCTGCGCCGCGTAATTCCCAGCCAACGGGCTTCCAGCAGTGGCAGTTCCGGTCGTACCGCCCGAGCCAATGCACGTTTGCCGATTCGCGTGATCAATATTCCGCGCAACTTTTACACTGGCCCCCGCTTCATCCAAGCTGGAGGAGCCACTCATTCCCGTTTTGCTTTTCGCAACGGGATGAGCACAACCTATCGGGGATGGATACGTCCGTCCTCCAAGCGCGGACCCGGCAGGGGAGGCAGTGGTCTTACAGGTGGCGGCGGTGGTTCCGGCGGCAACTCCGGCGGCAACTCCGGCGGCAACTCCGGCGGCAACTCCGGC
>JACNJL010000034.1 GCA_014382585.1 Limisphaerales bacterium
GGTGCGATTTCATTTTCCAAACGCCACACGGTGGCATCGCGCGGGAAGGTGATGACATCCTGCGGTCCGGGGCCCTTGATGTGGCCCCACAGTGAGAACGAGGGCGTTTGATTGCCGACCACACTCGCCTCTCCGCCCCAGAGCACTTCAAAACTGCCGGTGGTGGCGGTGTTACCCAGATTGGAGAAGGTATAAATGATTCCATTGGGCGGCACAAAGATATTGCCGGGCCCAACGTTGGTGGTGTTGAGGGCGACTAATCCGACATTGGCCCACGCGCCGTTATTGGTCCAACCCTGCGTGTTGTCGGTGCGGTTCCACGCCACCGGCACGCCGTCGGGCGCCTGGCCCAGATCGTCACATACAAAAATAATGTCCGGGGCGGTGACGGTGCGACCGACTTTTTGCGAATAATATTTTAGACTGTGCGGACCAATCCAGGCGCTGGCACCGGGGGTGGTATTGTTGAGCCCGCCCACGTTCCAGCCATTGGTGGTTACGAAAGTATCAGTCCAAACAAAGTTGGTGGCGGTGAACAATGTGCCCAACAACGAGTCCAGCGGCTGATAGTAAAACTGCATCCGATCGATGCCGCCTCGCAGTGCCGGGCCCACCATTTGGGAGAGCTGCCCGGGAAAGCCGATGATCGGCACTCCTCGTAATGGACTGGTGGTGGCAAATGACGGTTGGATGGGTGCCACGTTGCCGCCAAACCGTCGGGGAAATACGCCACGCGTATTAGGCATCGTGGGCCCCATAAAGTTTTGCGCACTGTTCCCGCTCAAAAATTGCGGCGGCTCCACGAGGTTAATTGATAAATCCAAATCCTCGTACACGAAATTATTCGTGCGGTACATGTACTTCAACGCGCCCACGTCATCATACGTCAGAGCATGGCGCGGTTGATACTGGCCACCCATCGCATTGCGTCCATCGTAGTATACCCCGAAGTTGAAAAGCGTTGGCGTATCCGTCCAATAAATTGCGGTGTTGCCGTAAAACGCATCCACAATCCCCGCCACCGAACTCCACGCATTACCGCTGGTGTCCGTGGTGAACTCTTCCATATCCACAAACGTGGGCACCGTAATCGGACCGCCCGCTTGCGGGGGCGCGTCATGAATCAGACGGTAACTGTACTGCACCCCGTTAATCACATCGGTGGGCTGCCACGTCACCGGATCAAAATTCTTCAGTCGTACATTGAAGCTCCACTGCGTGGCCGTCGCATTCGTGCTGATGCCCCGCACGGTGAATGCGTACCGATGCGGATTCCCCACACCAAGGTGATTGACCAACATCCCCAGCGCCAAACTTTTGATATCTATGATCTGGGCATTTTGAGCCGTCGTGTTCAGCCATGTCGTGTTGTAGTTGCTCAGGTAACCATCCCGCGCAAAATCGATACTGCTCACCCCGTTGTAACTTCCATCAGCGGGAACGAAGAAATCATTCACCACCCGAAACGCATCATGCACCGCGTCCATTCCCTCAAGCCCAAAGTAGCGCACAAAGCTTTGGTCAAACGTGTACGTCAGATACGGATTATTCCACCGGAAAAAATGCTTGAGCTCCTTCGGGCCACCCAGGTCATCCGTGATATTGAAGTCAGTGGCACCCGCGGAAACCTCCGGCGCCAACATCGGCCCGATCATCACGAACCCACGCGAAGACTCCACCCCAACGAGCAGCAGTGCGCCCACCACTAATAATTTTATTTTATTCATTTATCCCTGTCCCCCTCCTTTATGACTCTGGGAATTAATTGGTGCGCACTACACGCAGGTATTTGTGCCCTCCATTTTCAACCGACATAGAATCGAAACCTGTCCGCTGCCCGGAACGGGTATTGCCAACATTGTTCCAACTGGTTCGGTCTGTGGAGGACTGCACCTGATAACGCGCACCGGCTTGGGAAATCCATGTAAGCTGCGAACCGCGGCCATTGCGCACCACCGAGGCCGGCACCGCGCGGTTGCCCGTGCTGCGGGCGAGTTCAGCCGAGGCCTGCGCACTTTGGCGCATATTAGTGAAACGCTGGGTAGCCGCAGAAGACTGTGCGTTTTGGCCTGTGCTGGTTGTGCGAATTTGTGGTGCGGTGCGTGCTTGTGTCGTGTTCCGCGTGGGCTGGGTGAGGCGCAAATTGGTGCGCGCGGAACTGCCGCGCTGCGACCACGCCGCCCGAGAGCTTGTGCTGCTGGAAGGGTAATTCCGGTTAAACATCCCACTCCGTACCGAGGCCATTTGAGTACTGCCGTAGGTTGCGCGGGGTTGGCGGTTTTGCTGCGCCCGTTCGAGCATGATGTTTCGTGAAGCATTGATCGACGCTGAGTTTTGGCTGGGATTACGCAAATTTAACCGCATCGGCCGCGCCTGTGATTGCATACGGGCGTTGTTTTGCAGGGCCAATGAAGCGGCTTGATTTACGCGGGCCGACGTCGAGGGATTAGCCGCCGCAGTTGCGTGCGCCGAACGAGGGGCCGATGGGGCCGGAGGCGTGGGAACCACAGTCTCAGCCAATTGAGGCACGCTCGGGGCTACAGTGGCCACCACTGGAACAGGCTGTGCCGTTGCGATATTCATTGTCGCGAAGGAATCTTGTCCGGTGTTGCTGGAGGCAACCTGCGTTGCTGCCGGTCGCCGTGCTGCTTGCGGATTGGTACGGCGTTGAACTTGTTCCGCGCCCACGACCTGCACCTCGCCGGCAGTCACATCCACCACTCCCTCACCCACCGCGCCATTCGGCACGAGGTAACGTTGAGCGGATAAAATTGAATGGTCGGCCTTCATCGTGTTCACCCACACCGCGATGTATTTGCCGGTGCCATCGGATCCAATGGTGGGCATGCTTTGGTTCAGCTGACCCTGTGAATTGATTTGAAATTCCGTGCCGCCCGAAAGCATTCGGCCCTGCACTCCCAACCCGCCGGCATCCTGCCCCGAGCTGGCCCACGTCACTAATGCGTCGCTGCCCACCATAGCCACTTCCGGAGTAGATTGGCGCCCGGTGAGATACGTATTGTGGCGCACCGCCTGCACAGCGGGCAGGCCATTGTTATCAAACGTTTTGATGTAAACATCTGAGCTGTTGCGAGTATTCGTTTCATCTTTTTGCACCCAGGTGAGCAGGAAACCGCCATCGGGCCGGGTCGCCAATTGCGGATCAGCCGCCAACACATCGCCGTCATTCAGCCGATACTCATTGCCCACCGCCGCGCCGGAGCCATCGTATAAACGGCCCATTACGTTGCTGCGCAAATTTGCCCCACCGGAGCTGTTGCGCCCATTTTGGGATTGGCTCAACCAGCCAACGACAAACTTACCGCCGTTGAGTGCGGTCACGCTGGGATCACTTTGATTTTCTGCGGTAGACTGGTTAACCAAAAACTCGCTGCCCACTCGAATGCCCTGCGCATTAAACCGTTGGCCGTAAATGCCTTCGCCGGAACCATCCTGCCCCACGCTTTCCCACACCACCACCACGCCACCGTTTTCCAACGTAGCGATTGAAGCATCGCGCTGGATGCTGCTGGCATAGGAATTTGCCATAATTGCACCGGTGGTGAAATTCCCGCGTGAATCGATGAACCGTACATACACATCCGAGTTGCCACGCGGGCCCGCCTCCCAAACGATTGCGCCGCCGCCATCTGATCGCATCGCCGCGCGCGGGTTCACGTCATTGGATCCCGCCGCGCCTTGGCTCACTTGTTGGACGACCCCTTCGCCCACGTAATCTGAATTGAGCCGCTGCACGAGAATGCGTTCGCCATTGCTTTGAGCCGCGTTTTGCCACACCACAAACCCGCCATCCGAATCCACGGCCACGTGGGGGTTGGATTGATGCCCGTCAATATTGCCGAGTAGCGGATACTCACCGCCCAACGGCATTAACGCTGCATTGGAAATTGACACACCCCAGACGCACGCAACGGCCAGAACGACCTTTGTAGAAACATTTTTCATGTCCATCCTCCTTGGTTTTTTGCCCCAAAACACAGACGCAGAATCGATTGCTGGTGATTCCTCCCCGCAGACGCGAGGCCCATCCCTGTGCCCTAGGGCGCACTCCTTGAGATGGGTTGTCTCAAATAATATCAGTTTCGTCAACTACTTTTTCACAACCTGTGGATAATGTGGTGGGCGGTTTTTTTTCCACCCCAACCGGTAGGGGTCACAATAATTCCCCTTGCCGTCCTGCTTCCAACTCATTCAGTAAAGAACGGAAGTTCCAACGTGTGTATTGTGTATGCAACTTCGCGGAATCACCCGCGCCCGGGCGGAGGTCTTCCAGGTCATTTTTCCATTCGGCCATTTCTTTGAGTGCGACCAATTCTTGATTGCGCCGCACCTCGGCCTGCGCCTCGCGCAAGCGCCCCTGCAATCCGCCGGGCTTCACAGCGTCCAAATTCGCATACAAATTTTCTGCCGTTTTATATTCAAGCAACAGTTTGGTGGCCGTCTTGGGGCCCACACCACGCACCCCGGGGATGCCGTCCACGCTGTCGCCCACGAGGCTAAGCCAATCAATAATTTGTTCCGGCTCCACTCCGGTTTTGGCGCGCACTTGTTCGGCCTGCCACAGGGTTTCAGTTTTATCGTTCGGGTTGAGCAGGTGCACATTGGGATTGATGAGCTGGAAAAAATCTTTGTCCGAGCTGGCGATCACCACCGGCAACCTTGCCGCCTCGGCCTGACGGGTGAGCGTACCAATCACGTCGTCGGCCTCCACCCCATCATGACACCACGAAAACAATCCGGCTGCCTCAAGCCACTCATCCAGTGCATCGAGCTGAAGCTCCAAATCGTCAGGCATGGGATCGCGCGCGCCTTTGTAATCCGGCAATGCCTCGGTGCGTTCTTCATCAAGCCCGCCATCCCAAATCACCGCGATGTGAGTGGGCTCCACTCGCGCGCGCATCCGGCGCAATGCGTTGATGAATCCATAGAGCGCGTTCGTGGGAAATCCATCCGGCGCATTCATCGCGCGGATGGCAAAAAAGGAACGGTAGGCAAAATGATGCCCGTCGACAATTAGCAGGCGATCAGCCCCCATGATCTTAGCGGCGGTAAGTATTGCGGTTGAGCAACTTGTTGTTGATGCCACCGCCCGCACCTCCACCCGGTACGCCACCGCCGGCGCCGCCAGCATTGGCGTTCGGGTTTTCCGGGTTGATGAATGTCACCGCGTCTGGCGAAGTCGTACGGGCAAATGGCAACTGACCGGGCCGGTTTTTCGGGTTGCCCGCCGGATCAATGATTGTGGGCTTCACATAAATTACCATATTTTTCTTTTTGCTGCTGCGCCCTTCTCCGCGGAACGCGCGACCCACAAACGGAAGGTCACCGAGGAAGGGCACCTTATCTTTGGTGGTTTGCACCGTCTCGGCGATGAGCCCGCCCAGCGCTAGCACGGTTTGATCCCAAACCACGCATTGGACGTTAATGTTGCGGGTGCGAATCCGGGGCATGGGCACCTGCTGGCGCACTACGTTGCCGCCGGCGGCAAACACGGATGCTTCAAAAGTGCTTTCTTCGTAACCCAAAAACTCAGTGATGGACGGCGCCAATGACATTTCGATGGTGTAGCCATCAGCATTGACATATGGCAACACAGTAAGCGAGGGGCCCATTTGTTGTTGGGTAACCGTCGGTTGCACCGTGCCGCCGCCCGCGCCGCCGCCGCCGCCGAAACCGCCGCCCGTGCCCGGGGTGAAGGTGGGCGTTACTCCGGTGACGATGGATCGGTTATCCTGAACAGCGATGTTTGCCTGCCGTCCGCTGATTGCCAGAATGCGCGGCGCGGAAAGCAGCTCCGCGCCGTCCTGTTGGTCAATGGCATTGAGGACCATCCGAAATTGCGGGTCGGTCATCAGCCCGGTGAATGTCCAAAGCGGATTGCCATAGCCCTTAAAGCCGGACGTGAGCCGGCCTTCGTTTGGGCTGGGCGGGATGCTGAATTGGCTGGGCACAAAGGTGTTGCCCTGCAACGTGCCGGGGTACGGGAAAAATCCTGATGGATTGCTTGCGGTGGGCTTGCCGATGAATGTGGGATGCGGGCCGGCGCCGGTGATGTACTTGCCGTTTTGCATCGTAAAATTGCCGAGATACCAATCAAAGCCCAGCGATTCGCCTTCATTAAATTCAATCTCCGCGAACTTGGCCTCAACCACCAATTGCTCGGGTGAAGTATTTAGGATCTCAATGACCTGTTCAATTTGCTCAAGGTTTGCCAACTGCGCACGCACCAGCAATTGACCGTTACTTGGATTGAACACTACCTGCGCGTTCGTGATACCGAAGTTTGCCAGATACTGCTGCACCGCCTGTGAGGCCTGCTGGTTGACACCGCCAACGCCGCCGCCGCCGCCGCCACCGCCGCCGGAGCCGCCGCCGCCGGCCCAACCGCCGCCGCCATTCACCGGCTGCCCGGTTTGCCGGTTGAGGTCCCTATTGCCCCCGCCTCCGGCTTGCGTGTGTTTGTTTTGAATGGCGGAATCAAACCCTTCCCCCAGTGGTGTTTGGGGCAGCGGCGATAGCTGCCGGGAAGTCCGTGTTGTTTTTACCAATTCAGTAAAAAATGCGTTTGGCTTCACTTGAAATAATTTGGTGACAAAGTCCGCATCCGCCGGACGATAAGAAAGCATAACGGTGCCTTCGCTCACTTTCCAATCGATCGGTTGATCGCAGGATTTGGTGACAATATTGAGCAACTGCGAAAGACTCACGTTGGTGAGCGGTGCCGTGAGGCCTTGCACAGTGATGCGAGTGGGATCCAGCCGGCCACCGCCCATTGTGGGCACACTGGGGCCGTTATTCATCCCCCGGCCGGGCGCCAGTACGCCGGCTCCCGCGCTTGGGCCATCGGCCATACTGCCGCCGGCGTGTTTCATCACCGGTTGGCCCATCGGCAGGCCATTGGCGGGATTGATGTTGGGTGAGCCTTGGAAAGGGAAATTAGCCGCGATTTTTGAGTACTCCGGCAGATCGGTCCGGATCCAAATATTGATCCCTTTTTCCTTTGGATTCAGCGTAACGGCATCGTTTTCCGAAGCCATTTCTGTGATCAAATTCACCGCTTCGTTGAGCGCCATTCCTGCGAGCGGAGGCACGTTGGGCACCCGAATGCTCTGCAGTTTGTTCATGATTACATTGTTGGCGCCGGGGCCGCCGGGTTGGTTTGCGCTGCCGCCAGTTTGGCGGATCCATTCCGGATTAGGAATGGGCAAGGTGCGCTGATGGGGTGCCTCAACCCATTTTTCATTCACCTCCTGCACCATGGAGCTGAAGTTGCGATCGCGCGCATCTTTGGCGGCGTCGTTATTAAATTTATTGATCATACGCAGGAAATTGCTGGCCACATCATTGCGGCCGTCGAGTATCAGCACGCGGTCGAAGTTCAGTTTGGCGTTATCGAAATCGCGCAGCTCATAATGAAACCGGCCGTCCTTGAGCAGGCGGTTGATTTCGCGGTCACGATCTGCCAGAACGTTTCGCATACTTGAGGCATCCGGTGAGGGCTCGCTTTTTACGTAGGCCGCATTGCGTTTTTCACTTTCGCGCATAAGCGCCTGCAACTCAACGTTGCCGGGTAACCAGCCCAGGGTGTCCATAATATATCCTTTGGCATGATCAAACTCATTGCGTTGCCAGGCAGCTTCCACCATCACTTGGGTCACTTTCAAATAACCCGCGCGGATATCGCGCATGGGAAGCTCGATTGTGTTTAGCGCCTTGATGTAGACGGGGTGATCCACGCGCAACAGGCCCTGTAGCTGGGTGGCGGCGTATTTCTTAAAATCGTTTTCGAGAATGATGGCCATGCGATATTTCGAGATGGCATCGGCGTTGCGAGGGGCCTGCGTGGCTTGCTGGGTGAGCTGCACCACAGCAAGCAGATCCGATTGGGCTTTGCGATCGATATCTGCCAGAGCAGCATCCACCCGCTGGGAATTGGCAATCGCCTCTTGTGCGATGGGGTCGTTGAGACCCTGCGCACGCAAGCGGCGTTCCTCTTCCAGAAGGCGCTGGATGGCATCCGGCGAGGGCATGGTTGACGGAGGCGTGGCTTGCGCCCACACGTTCACGGAGTTCATGGAAATGGCAACAAAGCCAATCGACAATACGACACGAAAAACAATCCCCACCTGTTTCATAATACCCCCAGTTTTTTTGGCCAGAATGGCCGATTTCCCCCAGGCTGATCCCTCAACCTCGGGGGGACTATATTGGAAGTGGCCGAATAAGCAAGGAAATAACGTGGCGCACGCTGTCCACGCCACGTTACTGCCCTCCTGCGGGAGGCGGATTGGCCACGGTCGGGCGGGTGACGGGCACGGCGTTGGTGGGTGTGGCATTGGTGCCGCCACCGGGCACGGGGATGTTCAGGCCGGGCCGTACCTGAATGGGGCCGGCGCGGAAGGGTTTGTCATAGATTTGGCGGTTGCCACCATATCCCATATCGGAAACCAGCTGCACCAGATCCGGTGTAACTTTGAGAACGCGAAACACTTCACCATCAACGGAGAACCGCCTGCCCACGCGGCAGTTTTTCCATTCCATCGGCGTGGCAGTAAATTTGGTTTTGAAATATAAATCCGCCTCGTAGCCGCGGGTGAATGAAATAGGCTGGTTGTGCTTGGCCACGCGGTTTTTGTTGGTGACTAACCCGCCGCCGGGCAAACCATGAATGATATCGAGCGTACAAATCACATCTTCAATCCGATCGGCCTTGGTGGCGGCAGTGAAGCGGAAGCCCACAAACCAATCGGGATGTTGCCGAATTTGAGGATCCCCAAACAGGTGCAAAAAGCTGAGCTTTCGAAGGGTGCTGGGTTGTAAATTGGGGGAAAGCGCCTTGGTGTTCGGCGGGAACGGCCGTTTTTGGGGCATGAATGATTGCAGTCTCGGGGTGTTGTATTGGACGAAGCTTCTCCAATTCGGGTGCTTACGCCAATAAGCCATGTACTCCGGGAGGGAGGCAAATACGGTTGGGTATTCATCAATTGCCTCAAACCGATAGCGCATGTTGTTTTCACCCAAACGCGCAGGGCTGCGGTTAAATTGAATTTTGGGGGTGATGAGTAGGCGCACCTCGCGGATTTCTGTCACCCGTAATGCCGAAATGCCCAATGGCAAATTCGAAGAATCGCGGAACACATTGGTAACCCCGTTGTTGATCACCCGATTCCACTTCGCGGCGTTAAACACAAGATGGTTGGTGCCATCCAGATTAATGGCCGGCGGATCCTCGCGAGAGGTCTGCACCAGCTTGGCAAAGGTTTCAATATCCTCAGGCTCCCGCATCTGACCCCCGAAGGTGATGACGCCGGATGCCTTATTCACCGCCTCAAGATCGCCGCGCGCGCTTAGTAGTTTGAATACCGAAATGACCGCCACGGCCACCAACACCACGCCCAGAATAATTTTCTCAAGGTGATCAAGCGCTCCCTTAAGTTTGTTTAAAATAGGCTGCAGTTTTTCCATACGGCGTTATTGCTTGGGCTGGGGCGTTACCGTTGTGGCCTCCGGAATTGTGACGGGGTTGTTGGTTCCCGACGCTGGCGCTGCATTATTAGTCCCCTCGATGGCGGACAGATTGGGTGCCTGTGCGGTTCCGGGCGGATTGATATTGCCCCCGACTCCAACTTCACCTTCTGGTTCCTCCGGACGCAGACGCCGGATGACGTCAAGATCGATCGTCACTTCCAACAATTGCTCGCGCATAATATTTTTAGCCTTTGGCGTGGCCAGGCCTGCGCTAATTTCAAGAATTCCTTGCTCAATCAGAGTGAGCGGCACACTGGGAGTGCCCGACGCCGCCTGAGCCCCGCCCCCGCCTGCACCGCCACCGGGGGCTGCACCCGCGCCGAAGCCTTCCCCTCCCCCGCCCCCGGGCTCACCCCCAAAACCTCCACCCAATCCACCTTCGCCGCCGCCCATGCCCATACCCCCGCTGGAGGCGCTGTTTGCGCCCGCTTGTTTGACCTCAAATTTGCGCACCACATAAAACAATTCCTCACTCGCAAACCCGCTGAGTGATTTGGCAATGCCCCCGCTGAGGCAGTGAAACTTAATCCGATATGGCCGCACTACCGCCACGGAGTTAGCATATTTTTTCCGCTCTTTAAGATAATCGTTCGGCCGGGTAGCGCCCACATCTTCTTTAGTGACGCGATTGCGTTGAATGAGTTCGATCGATTGAACGCGGCTGCCGAGCAAAATATTAACGATGGTTTCCACGTCCTCCAATTGCACCTGAAGCTCGGGCACTTTGTCCTCACTCACACCGTGCTCTTTGGTGATGACCTCAAAAAAGGTAAAGTAATAAGGAAACTGTACGTCGCTCTTGCTGCTCGGATCGCGCGGGAGGTTGACCTGTTGCTCTTCCGCCGCACGGTTGAGCTGTTTGATGACACTCACCATGTGCGTGGTGAAATCATTGCCAGCCATCGCTTGATGCTCTACCCCGGCACGAATGACCGTTCCTGATTCAACAATTAACTTATCGAGCGCATTTACTTCGTCTTGGATTTTCCCGATGTTCGCCTCGTCGATCTTGATGTTATTGCCAGGATTGGAAATTTTTTCGCGCCGCGATTTCACCTTTTCAAAAGCTTTATCCTGTTCAACTCTGCCGGCCGCGGCATCGGTCATGAATTTGTACCCATACCCCACAAACCCAAGCGCCAACAACAACCCCACAAGGATCAGCATATGCCGCTTTAAATAAAATATGATTAAATCTTTTTGCATGGTTATTCCATTGATTTATCCTTCATCACAATCGGATCCTTCAATGTCAATTGAATGACAAATTCAAACCAACGGGTGCCGTCAATTTCTTTCATCGCAATCTTTCCTTCCACTTTGGTGCGGGTGGCATCATCACTAAACATCTCATTATTCTGAAATTGCTCGGCCATCATCTGTGCAAATTCACGATTCAACGTTTCTCGGGTGCGCACTTTCTCGCCATTGGCCGCATCGGCCAACACATTTTTGGCCATCAGTTTGAGGTATATCACTTCAACGGGTTTGTCTTTGCTTGCTTCGCCACTGCCTTCGCCCGGGTTACCTTCGCCCATGCCGCCCATGCCGCCCATTCCTTCCATGCCGCCTCCCATGCCGCCTTCGCCCATCCCGCCTCCGCCACTGGGGATGCCTCCGCCACCTCCCATTTCTTCCCCGCTGCCGAAGCCTCCACCTTGTTTGCCGCCGGAACCACCTGCGGGCTTGGTAATGGTGAGCGATTGCAGCCAGACGGCGGTATCTGCCTCGGCTACTTTTTCGGCGTTGATTTGGTTCACCACATTGGTGCCCTTGGGCATCAGTTTGTTGGGGTTGGTGAGGATCAGAATTTTGCCGTCAGAATCACTCAATGTGCCTTGGATGGAGTTCACCAGTTCGATCCAATAAAATCGACTGCGCAGGATTCGCTCCATTTTCTCGGCCTTCCCTTTGCGGTCGAATAATTGGCCTTCAACGTCTGTGATTTGGGTCGCGATTTTTTCAAAGTCCCCCAGCCCTTGCTCCATTTTTTTGATACCGCCCTCATTTTTTGCCGAAATGCTGCGGTGGGCGGCTCCGGATACATATAATATAAGCCCTGCGCAAAAGATGGTGGCGATGGCGTAGGGGCCGCGTTTATCAACTTGGCGGCTGATTTTTTCGCGCTTGGGTAGGAGGTTAAATTCGGTCATGCCCACCGTGGTGGCCCGCAGGCCGAGGCCGGCCATTTCGCCAAGGCTGTGAGCTTCGCGGGCGAGGGCTTCGGGATCCAATTCAGGGCCGAGCTCCACGTTGCGGAAGGGGTTGAGGAATTCGACGGGGAGGTTGAGTTTTTCCTGAAAAAATTCAGCAGTGTAAAGCATCGACGCGCCGCCGCCGGCAAGGAAGAGCCGAACGGGCGCTGAGCCGCCTTGTTGGGCGCGGTAGTATTGGATGGTTTGGGCCACTTGCTGGTGCAGCCGGGTCATCACGTTGCGGGCAGTTTTGACGACGATGGCCTGATAAGGATCGGTGGGCTCCTCGGTGTTAGTGACGTGGACGTAGCCGTAGGCGCGCTTGTATTCTTCGGCCTGTGCCCAGTCGAGGCCGCTCTCGCGGGAGAATTCCTGGGTGACGGCGTTGGCC
>JACNJL010000035.1 GCA_014382585.1 Limisphaerales bacterium
AACCAACTAACTGATGTGAAAGGTCTGGAGAAGCTCACGAAGTTAAAGTCGCTGGTTCTTTGGAACAATAAACTGACCGATGTAAAGGGTCTGAACAAGCTCACGAAGTTGGTTTCGCTGGATCTCAGCAAAAATCAACTGACCGATGTGAACGGTTTGGAGAAGCTCACGCAGTTAACGGGGCTGGGTCTCAAAGACAACCCCGACCTCACAAAGGCACAGATTGCTGAACTTCAAAAGGCATTGCCGAAGTGCAAAATTCACAGCAACCTCCCTTTAACCAAGGAAGAATCGGCGCAGGTCGTTGAGGCAGTGATTCGCAAGAAACTCAAGAAACCCATAGGCGAACTCACCAAGGCGGACTTAACGAAGGTGACGAGGCTGGATATTCGCGATAATGGCCTGACCGATGTGAAGGGTCTGGAGAAACTCACGCAGTTAACGTCTCTGGATCTCCGTGACAATAAACTGAACGACGTGAAGGTGTTGGAGAAGCTCACGCAGTTGACGTATCTGGATCTCAGTAACAACCCTGACCTCACCAAGGCACAGATTAACCAACTGAAAAAGACGATGCCAAAGTGCCTAATCGGCAGCAACCCCACGAAGTAACCCCTCTCTCTTCCCCCACCCAATCGTCTCAGTTAACTCATCAATCACGTTGAGACCCAAGTTACCCGGGAGATCTCACATATCTCGACACAGATTCCACAGTTGTCTCCACGACTAATTCTCTGAATCCCCAGTGGATTTCCCCACCACCTGTAGCCATAATAGTGTTATGGGAAGAAGGAAAACATACGACGGAGTGATTGAAAGAGTCACCGAACCAGCATTCAGCAAGAAGTACAACTGGTGGTCATTCTCGGTGAAACATGACGGGAAATGGAACTCCGTTACTTCACGAGACAAAAAATCAGCACAAAACCAGTACAAGATCTATGTTCGTCGGAGCAAAGCAAACGAGTGTGGAATCAATCTGGTATCCACTCCTTTAACTGAACAGCAACTTCAGATAGCACAGTTGGCATTCAATCGTCTCGATACCGTGGGTCACTTGAAGATTGATGATGACAAGACTGCCAAGGTGTTGATTGAGAGTGTTGATTTCTTCATCAAGAACTACACCGACTATGCTGCTCCCACCGTGAATGAATGTGTTGGGTTGTTCCTTGAGAAGCAGCAATCCAGAAATCTATCGGAAGCAACATTGAATGATTACAAATACCTGCTGAATGAATTGATGGAACAGTTCGGGGAAGAACGAGTGAGTTACCTGAATGCCAAACGTTGCAAGAAGTTCATCGAGAAACGGGAAGGTGATTCACAAAGGAGAGCACGATTCATTTACCTTAAAGCATTCATGGAGTTCTGTGCCGGGAAGAAGAACATCTATTGTGAAGACACACCCTGGTTGAAACGTAACCCGATCAATTGGGAGATGCCTAAGTTTGAAGCAAAGGAGATTGCCGTTTACACCTTTGAAGAGATTGTGATGTTGCTTAAGGAAGCAAGAGAGAGAGGGGTCTTGGGACACTTCATCTTCCGGTTGTTCTCGATGATGAGAACAAAAGAGATGAGTCGATTCACCGAACTTGGTGGGTCACAGGTAGCCGACAACAAGTTCATTAACCTGAATGAGAAAAGAATCACCATCAACAATCTGGTGTACAAGAAACGTGGTAGGGCAGAATTAAGGGGAAGACATTACAACGACATCCCCGGTGTGTTTGTGAAGTGGATCAAGTACCTTTGTGATAACGAGATTCCCCTAGAGTGTTCATTGAGACATGAGAAACTAACACGGGGAGTAGTGAAGAGATTAAACAATGTGAAGAATGTGATTCGTCATACTGCTATCACCTATAACACCTTGAAGTTCAGAGATGCTTTGAAGACATCTTATGCTGCTGGAAACTCCGTGAACGTGATCCAGAATCATTACCTGAACATGAATGTTGATGAAGACGATGTTCAGAAGTTGTACGAATTGACTCCAACCAGAGCAAAGGAGTTGGGGATCATCTAAAAACACTTAGTTTGAGAATAAAAACTAAATGATTTATCCCAAAAACAGGGGGTTCTAAATACCCTCCAAATCGAGATTCTCGAAACTACGTTCAGATCCTCCTTCTGAGACTGTGAAATACAGAAATACACCTCACTTCAGACCCAAAATATCTCAAAAAAGTTGCTCTTTAGGGGTAGATTTCCACAAACTCTGTGGTTTAATAGGGTATGACTAAACACAAAAATCATAAAAACCCTAAGAAAAACATCAAAATCCTCACCAAACCCCCTAAAACTCCTTACCGCCGTAAAACCCCTATATGGGTACCCACGTGTGAGTTTTACGGCGGTACCCAAGATTGCTTATTGGTGGGGTTTGATACGGAGTTTGAAAGGGAAGGAAAACACAACAATCTCCTCTCCTATCAATTCCATGTAAAACATCCCAACGGATCGGAGTGGAAGGGTATCGGTTATCTCCGTAGCAGAGAAGATCGAATCACATTAAACGAATTCTTTGAATGGGTCTTCTCCGAAGGATTCAAGCAGCATAAAATCACAAGGTATCCTCAACGAATTTATCTGATAGGTCATTTCACGATTGCTGATCTGCCGGGGTTCTCGAATTTCAAAGATTTTCAACATCAAGTGAATGCTGTCCGTAAGTGTCTTGTGACAACTTCAAAAGGATACAAAGTTGAGCTGATGGATTCGGCTGATCAGTCGTTCGAAATTAAAGCAATATTTCGTGATAGTATGTTGTTGGCTCCAACGGGAAAGCAACGGTTAGCAGATATTGGAACTCTTGTGGGTGTAGATAAACTCAGTATGTCGGAAGATGAAATCTCCAACATGAGCAGTGTTCTTGAAAATGATCCGGAGAAGTTTGAACGCTATGCAATGAGAGATGCTGAAATCTGTGTCAAATACTCTGAAACAATTTTGAAAGTGATGGAGGAAATCAGTGGTGAACGTCTGTTGCCCAGCACAGTTGGCAGCATAGGAGTTTCCCATCTTCAAAGAGTATGGGTAAAGAACAACCGTGATCGACTAGCGATTCTGGGAAAGGAAATTGTAAAGGAGGGTCAATGGCAAAAACGTAAGCAGCAATACTGGATGTCAAATAAAGAAGTTAACTTGCCGATGAGACATCTTAAGGAGCTCTTTGCCACAGAGTGTTATCATGGTGGACGGAACGAGCAATACTTCTTCGGCATCGGTAAAGAAGGTGTTTGGACTGATTACGACTTGTGTGGTGCTTACACCACGGCAATGAGCTTGATTGAATTACCCCTTTGGGATGAATTGTATTCCACTGTCGATTTGAAAAAGCTTACCAATCTTAAATCGATGGGTTTTGCTTATGTTGACTTTGAATTCCCCGATGAAACACGTTTCCCATGTCTCCCGATTCGAAGTAATGGTGGTTTAATCTTTCCGTTAAAAGGTAGTTCAAATTGCTCAACTCCGGAATTGTTTCTTGCTCAACAGATGGGGGCAAAATTGAAGGTTAGAGATGGTTTCATTCTACCAACAGATTCCTCGGTACGACCATTTGCAGAATTCATCAAAGAGTGTACCCACAATCGCAAATCTCACCCTAAAGGTTCGATTTTCGAGTTGTTCTGGAAAGAAATTGGAAACAGTACATATGGTAAAACAGCACAGGGTTTAAGAGAGAAGAGATGTTTTGATACAAAAACTGCTGATGTAAAGCTACTCCCCGAAAGTGAAATATCAAACCCGTTCTTTTCAGCATATGTCACTTCATTCGTTCGAGCTGCTTTAGGTGAAATTCTACATCTGTTGCCGAAAGAAACACTGGTGAGTAATGCTACAACGGATGGTTTTCTTTCTACAGCAGGAGATGATCAATTAGAACACATCACATCTGGTGAACTTTGCCAAATGTTTGGTAACACTCGTAAATCAATCACAGGTGATTTCGAAGTGTTGGAAGCAAAACATAAAATCCGACAACCGTTGGGTTGGAGAACACGTGGTCAAGCAACACTCTTACCACTGAGAGGTGAGAAGATGATTCTAGCCAAAGCTGGCATGAAGCCGAAAACACAACACAAGTTGAAACAGAACACTTGGATTGAAGATATGTTTTTCCAAAGAACCCCTGAAAAAACATATAAGTTTGATGTGTTCACTAGTCTTCGTGATATATGGTTAAAGGAATATGAGTTAACAAGCTTCACCGTTAAGAAGCGATTGTCGATGGAGTACGACTGGAAACGTATGCCGTGTAATCCGGCGATGAGATCATACAATGAACACAGTCATCTATACTTCGACACAAAGCCATGGGTTGATATGATCGAATACAACAAGTGTCGTGAGTCTTGGGCAGAATACAATAGCGAGAGACACGTTTGCCTAAAAACAATCGAAGATTATGATTCATTCAATGCTTATCAAACTCTCGACATTAAAGGAACAGGCTTAAAGAAATCTCGAAAAGATCCTGTCATCAAGACGGCTTGGAAGATGTTTGTCAGGTCATATGCTCGCTCTGAGTGGGGTTTAGATAAAACACAATACTCATACCCAGAAATGGCAGAATGGTTGTCAAAAGCTGGATATCCCACTAAGCGAACTGACTTCGAAAATGGTTCTCGAAAAACAATGAAGCTGATTGAGAACATTGTCCCCAAGTCAGATGAGACATTGAAATTCCTCAAGATCATTAAAGAGAGGTTCCCACAATTCTATGAAGAGAAGTTCTTCGTCGTAGACTAAATACTTTTGATGGCTGGTCTATTTGAAAAAGCATTTTTGAAATCACTGAACGAAGACACATTTGCTGATATGGTCACGGACGGAAAAGCACCAGTGTCAGAAGAAGAAGTCGATGAACTTCTTGAGCTAGAGATTCTTGAACCCACCGAACCCGATGTCTGGGAGATGTATCATCGGGGATTGATCGACAAGGAAAAGAGAGACTCTCTCCTGTCTCCATTCAAACACAAACGTCAGATGAAGAAGCTGGAACGTGTCAGAAAGCAAAAACAGGTTCGTAGGTGGCAAGGTATGAGACAGAATCAGATCGACATGGAATTGGCTAGAAATGCTGAACCTGACGAATGGGTTCAGTACATGATCTTGAAGAGACTGGGTGTTGTGTAATGGCTGTTTATCCCTGATTATCTGTCTTATTTGAATTCTCTTGGTCTTCTGAACTTCTCTGAATCAGGATGGTGGGGTATTTTTTAATTACCGTCTAACAAGAAATGAAAAATTTTATATTATCACTATTGATTGTAATGCTAGGAGGGTGTTGCGCCCCGGCAGTGCAGCTCAAGGGTGACGAAGGGGCTAGAGCATATAAGCGAACACTCATTGCTGGGCCATTGATTGAGCGAGGGTCCCAGGCTAGCGTATTAGGAGGGTTGAAGCCTGATGGAAAAATTCTGAAACTTATCGAAGCGTATCATAAAACCGGGAATAATTGGAGCGAGGAGGAAAGAGAAAAAAAACTTTTCAGTTTACCTAAGAAAAAAGTCTTAGAACAACTTCTTCTTATTCTTGAGAGTGATGATCTATTGATTTGGGAGAACTATGACTTTAACCCTTCGAACGGGTTCTCCAGCAAAAATGTGTACCCTACTGTGCTTGACCTTTTACTCGACAGTTACGGTACTAAAAAAGAGTGCGCACCAATCCAGAAATTTCTCTCCAAACTACTGAAACGTGATACCGAAAATTATATGTTTTTCACAACAGTAAGGTGTTGTGAGTTTCTGGGAAAATTCCCTGAAGACTCATCAATTCCTGTCCTCGTCAGGGCCTTGGATAATCCGGGTAAGTATAGTCTTTGGTTCAGACAGAAGCTGATCCAAACTCAAAACGTAAGAGGTGAAGCATTACATGCCTTGGAATTAATCGCGGGCGATGAGGTGTCATCTTACAAGGTAAAAGGAAAAACAGCACCCGTAGCTGCCGAGCCAAAAGACATATGGATCAAGGAAGCAAAGCAATGGTTCTCAAAGTTTCAGTGAGCCACCTCTGAACTAATTATGGGAAACTCAAAAACTCACGGATTCCAATTGTGAAACTGGAGCGGGTGATGGGAATCGAACCCAACGAACATCGAACCAAAGGTTTTCCCCCTCAAATCAAAGGTTTTGTCCGCCAGATCAATGGTTTTAGCGGCAAACCAATGGCTGCTTACGACAAATCACAGCCAGTTTCCCCCAATCCAAGACTATGAATTGCCCAAACCATGGGGCATTCTCGCCGATCCATAAGCACGTTTCCGGCCGAGAAATTGCTTGAGAGTCCTGTTAATTGGGCTTTCCGTATGTGACTGCGGAAACTTGTCCCCACCGGCAAACCGTGATTAAGTCGCGTAGTTATGAGCATCGAAGACAAACTTACTGAGATGGGCCTCACGCTGCCCGAGGCACCGGCGGCGGTGGCGGCTTATCAGCCGTGGATTCGCACGGGCAACCTCGTTTTCACTTCCGGCCAGTTGCCGTGGCGCGATGGGGAGATTGCTTACGCCGGCAAGCTGGGCGCTGAGGTTTCCAATGAGGACGGCTATCACGCTGCCCGCCAATGTGCCCTTAATGCCATCGCCCAACTCAAGGCGGCCACGGGTGATTTGGAGAAGGTGCAAAAAATCGTCCGGATTGAAGGGTACGTCCATTGCGCCGAGGGATTCAGCAGCCACCCGCAAGTGCTCAACGGCGCATCGGATTTGGTAAGTGAACTTTTCGGCGAGCGCGGCCAACACACGCGGCTGGCGCTGGGCATCAATGAAATGCCCCTAAACGCGGCGGTGCAATTGGCGATGACGGCGGAAGTTGCCGATTGATCAAAGAATTTCTTTGATGGCTTTGCCTTGGTCGACGAGCGGGACGGGGCGGCCGGCAAAATCTTTGAAGGTGGTTTCGGGGTCGATGCCCATCACTTCGTAAATGGTGGCGAGGACGTCATCGGGCTTGAGGGCGCGCGCGATGGGATGCTCGGCTTTGCTATTGGTGGCGCCGATGACTTGGCCGGTCTTAAGTCCGCCGCCGGCGAGGATGACGCTCATCGCCTGGCCCCAGTGATCGCGGCCGGGAATGGGGATGCCGGGTTGGCCGCTGTTCAGCTTGGGTGTGCGGCCGAATTCGCCCATCACGACGACGAGCGTGTCGTCGAGCATGCCGCGTTGTTTTAAATCTTCCAGCAGACCGGCCACGGCGCGGTCGAGAAACGGCAGGCGTGCCTCGAGGCCAACTTTAATTTTCGAGTGCGTGTCCCAATGCGGCATGTCGACGGTCACAAAACTCACGCCCGATTCCACCATCCGCCGCGCCATCAACGTATAATGCCCCCACGGGCCGCGGCCATAAAGGTCGCGCATCTTGGCGCTTTCCTTTTCCATGTCAAACGCCTCGCGCGCCTTGCCGCCGGTGACCATGTCCACCGCTTCCTGCTGATAACGGTCCAGCGATTCGAGCGAGCCGGATTGGTCGATGTTGCGGTTGATTTGGTCGAGGCTATCCAGCAGGCCGACGCGGTTGCCGATGCGCTCAGTGTCGCCGGCCAAATTCGCCAACACCGGCGGCGTCTGGATTTTTGTTTTCGAGGTCGCGCCGAGGTACTTCTGTTTCATGTTGAGCTGAAACGGATTGTACGCCGCGCCAAGATAAGCCGCGCCTTGATAGCCGGGATAAAGATAAACGCTCTCCGCCGCGGGCAAGCCCACGTACGCCGGCATGCCCTTGGCGTTGGCGCCTTTCACGCGCGAAACACAGGAACCGACCGAAGGATATTTTTGCGCCTTGTTGGCCGAGGTGCTGCCGTAGCGGCCGGTAAGCATCCAGTGCGCGGCGGCAAAGTGATCGCCCGTGTCGTGATGCACCGAACGCAGCACGCACATTTTGTCCGCGTGTTTCGCCTGCAGTGGCAGCATTTCGGAAAAGCGAATGCCCGGCACGTTGGTGGGCATGTCCAGCCACGGCCCGCGATACTCCTTGGGCGCGGCCGGCTTGGGATCGTACGTCTCCATATGGCTCGGGCCACCATCGAGCCAAATCAAAATCACGGATTTATTATTCCGCTTTGCTACCCCCTCCGCCCGCAACCGCAATAAATCCGCCGTGGAAAGGCCCAACACCCCGAGAAATCCCGCCTTCAACGCCGTGCGCCGCGAGAAGCCCGCGCAGTTTTTTCCGATTTGGCCGTGGTTGATTTCCAGCATCGCTGTGGATTGGACGTTACAAAAGATTGTGAATTCGAGAAAGAGAGGGGCAAGGACCATTTTGGAATGACCAATTCCCAATGACCAAATCCCAAGGAATTCCCAATATTCAAAACCCAATTTGGGAATTGGTTTTTTCCTTGGTTATTGGGCTTTGGTCATTGGTCCTTGTTTATTGGTCCTTCTTTTTGCCAACGGCAAAAAGCGTTCTCGTGCCGCGCAGATACAGCACTCCATCGGACATCGCGGGCGTGGCCATGAGCGTTTCGCCGACAGCGCGTTCAATGGGCGGACGAAATTGCTCGCCCGCCGTGAACACGAACACGATGCCGTCCTCGCCGGCGCAGTAGATTTTGCCGTCGGCAGCAACGGGCGAGGCGCTGAAGCCGTGGCCGCGGTGGCGGATGCGCTCGTAGTAATGTTCCCGGCCGGTCTTCAAATCGAAGCAGCCGATAAGGCCGCTGTTGTTCAGCGCGTAGACCTTGCCGCGATAGATGAGCGGCGTGGGCATGTATGGGCCGCGACGGTTTTGCCACGCAACATGTTTGCTGCCGGTGAGGTTGCCGCGGCCGCCGGCGCTCAGGCAAAAGATGGGGCGCTCGGGATGCCGACCGCTAGCGACGATGATGCGGTCCCCGGCAAACACCGGCGTGGGCGCGGTGATTTTCGAACTGCCGCCCAGCCGCCAGAGTTCCTTGCCGGTTTCGGGGTGGTAGCCGCGGATGAATTTCGAGCCGTTGGTGACCAGTTCCGGCGCCTTGCCCGGCCACACGTTGGGCGTGCCCCACGAGGGCAGCTCGTCGCGTTTCGTGCGCCACAGTTCCTTGCCGGTTTTCACATCCAGCGCGACGATGAATGAGTCCTTCTGCGTGTCGCATTGCACAAAGACTTTGCCGCGCCAGATGATCGGCGAACTGGCCGAGCCCCATTCGTACTCCGTCAAGTCGTACGCGCCCACGTCCAGCCGACCGAGGTTTTTCTTCCACAAAAATTTCCCCGCCATCGAATACGCAAAGAGCCCTTCCGAGCCAAAAAACGCGACCACGCACTCGCCATCCGTCGCCGGCGTGGCGTTGGCGTAAGTGGCCTTGATGTGCCGCTTGTCGGTCGGCGTCTTTTTCACCGCCACACGCGACCAAAGTGTCTTGCCGGTTTTTTTGTTCAAACAAATCACGCGCCACTCGTGCACCGACCGATCCGCCGCCGCCGTGCCCGCGCCGTACAAGCCCGGCTTGAACGTGGGATCCGCGATATTGCTCACGGCGGTGGTGAGAAACAATCGTTCACCCGCAATTACCGGCGATGAGTGCGCCAAACCAGGAATTTTAACTTTGAACAAAACTCCTTCGCCCTTTGCGGCATCCCATTGGGCGGGCAGCTTCATCCCATCCGCCACGCCGGATGCATTGGGCCCGCGAAAGGAAGACCAGTCCGCCGCGCCCAAGGAGGCGGCGGATTTTGCCCAAAGTTGGCCGTACAAATAGGTGGCGGGCTTGGGCGCGAACGGTGGCGCGGCGAGGACGTAGTTAGCTGTAAAAATGAACGCAATAATCCATCGCATTTGGGGAGTATATCGCAAGGCCACCAAACAAAAAAACTCAAATTTCACGAATGAGCTATTCGGCAGCACCCAGCAATCCAAACGCACGCCCATGTGCATTCATGCGCGACAGTTTGAGAAACAATTGGTATAACTCGGCAGGTTAATCCTTTGAACATCCAAGCAAACAAGCAAATCTTTACGCCATCATCCAGTTATGAAAACACACCTGTTCGCCGCCTCTTTTTTCATTATCCTCCTGCAGCTCAATCCTACCGCATGGGCGGCGGCGTTGCTTGTGCCGCAGGATTTCAAAACCATCCAAGCCGCAATCGACGCGACCCGAGCTGGCGATTCAATTTTGGTCAGCGCCGGTAAATACAATGAGCGCATTCGGCTCAAACCCGGCCTCACCGTTCGAAGCGCTGGTGATGACGCGAAGGGAAAACTCGGCCTGCGGCGGGCAGAGGCGACGATCATCGATGGCACCGGCGGCAAAGGGCCCGGCGTGATGATGGCGGCGGGAGCGACACTCGATGGCTTCACGGTAACAGGTGTTGGGAAATACGACGAAGCACTTTGGCAAAAACATCACGCCACACAGGGCAATCAGCAGATACACGAACACATTGGAGCGGAGGGCACGCCCGGCATCGAGGCGCGACACGATTGCACGGTAGCGAACAATATCGTCCACCACATCGGCTACACCGGCATTGCCATCACGGGCGCGGAAGACCGGCGCGTGTCACCGCGCATTGTCGACAATGTCACGTACCGCAATATGGGCGGCGGCATCGGCTCGATGAAAAAATCGACGGCCCGCATCGAAGGCAACCTTTGCTTCGAGAATTTTTACGCAGGCATTGGCCACAACGACGCCAGCCCGATTGTCATCGACAACAGTTGCTACGGCAACATCCGTGCCGGCATTGGCATCAGCGAAGGCTCTCGACCAATCGTCCGCGGCAATCGCTGCCATCACAACCGACGCGCTGGCATCGGCATCCGTACTGGCGCGGACACCCAACCGGTGGTGGAAGACAACGACTGCCACGAAAACGACACGGCCGGCATCGGCACCGAGGAGGGCGCGCGGCCCATCCTGCGCGGCAACCGTTGCTGGAAAAACAAACTCGCCGGCATCGGCGCACGTGATAAGGCGCAGCCGATGATTATTGAAAACGAATGTTTTGAAAACACGCTCGCCGGCATCGGAATCGAGCACGAGGCGCGCGCATTGATTTCCAGAAACCTTTGCCGCAAAAACAAAACCGCCGGCATCGGCGTACAACATCGGGCCAGGGCCACAGTGCTCGGCAACCGCTGCCTCGAGAACGCAAAGGTGGCCATTGGCGTGGGCAACGGCGCCAGTGCGCACATCGCCGGCAACCAACTCACGCGCACCGGCGGAATGCCTCCGCTCATCGCCATTCTCAAAGGCTCAAGCGCCGTCATCACCGGCAATACGTTTACCGGCGGAGGCGTGGCCGGCGTGCTCGTGCAGGGCAGTGCGCGCATCAGCAAAAACCGTTTTGAAGGCAATGGCCCACGTCGCGGCGGTCCACCCAATTTTGCCGTGTGGGCCCACGCCGGATCAGAAGTGGAGTTTCACCAAAATGAAATCAACCGCTGGCGCCACGCCCTCTCCTCCTCCGGTGCCAAATCCGTCACCGCCCACCACAACCGCACCAGCCAATTCCTCGGCACCGCCATTGTTATCCAAAAAACCGCCACCCCCGCCCACGCCACCCACAATACCGCCCTCACCACCAACGACCAGGACGAATCCGTCACCCTAACCGGCCCCCGCGGTGTGGTGGAGGGAAATGTGTGCAGGGCAAAATGAATCAGCTTTGCCGGCTGCGCGAAAGACGCAGATGGGTGGGCGACCTGCACCTCGCCTTCCGCAAGGTTTCAAGATTGCCCACCTCTTTTTCCGGATCCAGCACCGGAACGTAATGCTTCTAAAGCCCAGTTCAAAACGGGCTGGGTACGAGGAAGGCGTGTTGCTCAAGGAGGCTGAGGGTGCCGTTCCATGAAACGTACTGAGTGAAAAATAGAATAACAACGTAGCTGAAGATGAAGGGCAGTGCCAGCCCGAGAGCGGTCAATCGGCAGAACCATCTCATCAAAACGTTGGGGGACGCCTCGCCGTGTGCGGCACGGCCCATAGCCCAACCGGTCAACAACCGGGCGGGCAGGCCGAAAACCACGAAGAAGAGCGCGGGCAACCAGGTGATCTCGGCAGGGGTCAGTTCAATTTTTAAAAGAAACAACGGCACGGCGAGCACAAGAGTAGACGTAAGCGCGAACCAAAATTTAAATGGCGCGCGGCCGGCGAGACGGCACACGGGCCAGATTTCAATGAAGGCGCGGAAGCGGTTTTCGGCGGCGAACCGCACTTGCAGGAAAGGAAGGAAAAGCAACACACCCATCAGCAATGCACCGCCCACTAGCGACACGAGCACGCCGGCGTTGTGGGCGATTTTCGAGGCGAGAATCATCAGGCCCACGGGGATGAGCAACCACAGCACCGTGCCGGCAAAGCCGCGGGTGCCGAGCCAAAACAATTCCGGAAGGCGCAGACCGTCTGCGGTTTCCCAAACGGCATCGCGGGCGGAATTGAATTTATCGGGTGTTCCCAGCCAACGAAAAAACCGAATGGGTGCGGGCCAAAAAAAGTGACGCAGTTTGCCGCCGCGAAGCAGTGCCCAAATGATGTGAAGGCAGGTCATTCCAGTGAGTATCCACAGCCCCACGCTCCAGCCGCCGACGCGATCCGGGTTTACAATCACCGCTGAGTCGCGCAGCATCGCAAGATATCGCACCGGCCAGAGCGCCAACCAAATGCCCAGAACGATGCCGCCCAGTTGCCCGGCACGGCGCACGCCGATGAAGCCATCGCGCAATCGGCCAGTGAGTGCGATGGTGCCGCTCACTCGCAGCAGGTAGCCGAGGCTAATCAGATTTACGATCGGGATTACCGAGATCACCGCCAATCCGCCGATCAAGCTCACCATTCCAAAGCACCAACCACAAACCGAGTAGGTGCCGCGGGCAAGTCGCCTCGGAAAGGATCGCTTCAGCCCGGTGGTTGACGCCTCAATTTCCGGCGGCGAAACCTCCGGCGCAGTCACAAGCACAGGTGGCACCATCCGCGGCGGCACTCCTTCATCTTGCTTCGAGGTGTTCATTGAGGTATATTCAGGGACGACAATGGCCCTCGAGAAGATAGCTTCACCCGTCTGGCAACGCAACCTGCTCTTCGCGGCGGTTTGTATCTTGGGAGCGGGCTGCGTGATTTCAAATATACTGAAATCCGACACGATGACGCTGCCCAACCATCAGGCGAGCCGTTATGAAAAACCTGCGTTTCGGATGGCTGTGGATTGGGTGGATGAGGAGTTTGCCGCCGACTGGGAAAAGGCCGGGCTAAAGCCTGCGCCGCGGGCGGATGACCTGACGCTGATCCGCCGCCTCTCACTCGGGCTCACGGGCACCATTCCATCGCTTCAGGAAATCCGCGCACTCGAGGCACAGCCGGAGGGCGAGCGGATCCAATGGTGGCTCAGCCATCTATTCGAAGATCGTCGCACGAGTGATTACCTCGCCGAACGGTTTGCCCGCACATATGTCGGCGTAGAAAACGGCCCCTTTCTCATTTATCGCCGCCGCCGGTTTGTTAGTTGGCTGGCCGACGAAATTCACAACAACCAGAATTACGATAAAATTGTGCGCTCGCTCATCACCGCCGAAGGACTTTGGACCAATAATCCGGAGGTCAATTTTGTCACCGTGACGGTCAACCAAAATGAAGACGACAAAGGCCCTGACGAAGTGAAGCTCGCCGCACGCGTGACGCGGGCTTTCCTTGGCGTCCGCATCGACTGCGTCCAATGCCATGACGATCATCTCGGCGAGGACTGGCTGCAAGAGGATTTCCACCAACTCGCCTCCTTCTTTGGTGGCACCGACATGGCCATCTCTGGCATTCGCGAGACCGGCAAGAAATACGAATTCAAATACCGCGGCAAACGCGAGCCCGTAAACGTGCCGGCGATCGTCCCGTTCCAACCCGAGCTACTCCCCGCTGACGGACGCCCGCGCCAACGCCTCGCCCGTTGGGTCACCCATTCCGAAAACCGCGCCTTCGCCCGTACCACTGTCAATCGCGTTTGGGCGCTGATGTTTGGCCGCCCATTAATGGAGCCAGTCGATGAAATTCCGCTGACCAACACGAAAGAAAATCCTTATCCACCCGGACTCGAAACGCTTGCCGATGATTTCATCATTCACAAATATGATCTCCGCCGACTCATTCGCGTCATCGCCGCCACTCGCGTGTTCAGCCTCGACAGCAAGTCGGCCGCCAACCAACCGCCGCCCACCTTAAAACAGGAACAACACTGGGCGTCCTTCGCAATCACGCGGCTGCGCCCCGAACAAGTTGCCGGCAGCATCCTCCAAGCCGCCTCACTCACCGCCATCGATGCCGATTCACATATCATTTTCCAACTGAGCCGAACGTTTCAACAAAGCGATTTCATTAAACGCTACGGCGATATTGGCGAGGATGAATTTTTTATGCAGGGCGGAACCATCCCGCAGCGGTTGCTGATGATGAACGGGAAAATGGTTCACGAACGCATCAAAAACGATTTGATCGCCAACGCCGCCTCGCGCATTCTGGCCACGGGCGGTACCGATGCAAGAATCGTCGAAGCCACCTTTCTCGCCGTGCTCACCCGTCGACCCAGCCCCGCAGAATCCAATTACATTGTCGGCGCACTCGCAAAAAAAGATTCCCTCAGCCGCAAGGCAAAACAGGAAGACCTATACTGGGCACTGATCAACTCCACCGAATTTTCTTGGAATCATTAAATGATAAACCCTTGCAACAGCGCCAGTCACCTCTCGCGCCGCACCATGCTGCAAACCACCGGCCTCGGCGGGCTGGCGTGGCTCACACCGGTCGCTCATTTACTCGGTCGCGCGCAGGAAAAAGCGCCCACCGCTGCACCCGCCAAATCGGTCATTATGCTGTGGATGGCCGGTGGCCCCAGCCAATTGGAAACCTTTGACCCGCACGCGGGGAAAAAAATCGCCGGCGCCACCCGCGCCATCAACACTTCCGTCAAAGGCGTACAACTCGCCGAAGGCCTTCCGCAAGTAGCCGAGGTGATGGACGAGCTGACCCTCGTGCGCTCTATGATCAGCAAAGAAGGCGACCACGAACGCGGCTCCTACCACGTTAAAACCGGCTACCGCCCGGACCCCACACTCATCCATCCATCCATCGGCGCCGTGATGTGCCACCAACTGCCCGCGGGCAAATTGGACATCCCGCGCCACATCTCCATCCTCCCCGGCCAATGGCCCGCGCGCGGCGGCTACCTCGGTGCGCAGTACGACGCCTTTCAAGTTTACAATACCAACGGCCGTGCCGGAAACATCACCGCCCGCGTAAACCCCAAACGCATGGACAACCGCCTCACCGCGTTGAACGCCATCGAACAATCTTTCGCCCGCGGCCGCCGGGCGGAACTTGATTCCAAAACCACTCTCCACAACGCCACCATCCAAAAAGCACTGCGGATGATGAACTCCGATCAGCTCAGCGCCTTCGATGTCACTCTGGCTCCCGCCAAAACCCGCGCCGCCTTTGGCGACACCCAATTCGGCCGGGGCTGCCTCGCCGCCATCCAACTCATCGGCGCCGGCGTCCGCTGCGTCGAAGTCACCCTCAATGGGTGGGATACTCACGCCAATAATCACGAAGCCCACGTCGCGCAAAACGCCATTCTCGATCCCGCGTTCGCCTCGGTCATCCGCGAACTACGCGCACGCAAACTGCTCGACCACACCATCGTCATTTGCGCCGGCGAATTCGGCCGCACGCCAAAAATTAATCCCGCCAACGGCCGCGACCACTGGCCCACCGGCTTCTCCATCGCCCTCGCCGGCGGCGGCTTCCGCGCCGGCCACGTCCACGGTGCCACCGATCCCAACGGCGGGAAAAAAACTGCCGAGGACAAAGACGCCATCCGGGTCGCAGACATCCACACCACCGTCCAACACGCCCTCGGCATCAAATACGAAAAAGAATTGATGACCCCCATTGGCCGCCCCATGGCCCTCAGCGAAGGTCGGGTCATCAACTCTCTGACCAAAAATATTTAATTTTCCTCCACAACAAAAAATAAATTAAACGACTCTTGATTGTCGACGTCCACAGTCACACATGGCGGCATCCGGAGGATTTCACCTCCGACCACTGCGAGCAGGCGAAAAAGGCGCGGGGGGATGTCGAGGTGGATCTCACCGTACGCTTCGAGGATTACGCGGCGGCTTGCCCCGCGAATGAGGACGTGCACACGATCGTCTTCGGTGGCAAAGCACGGCTCAGCGGAATTTGGGTGGACGACCCATACGTGGCGGAATACGCCGCCACGCGGCCAGACAAGCTCATCGGGTTTCTTTCACTCGACCCCACGCAGTATGGCTGGCAGGACGAACTTCGACACGGCCACCAAATTCTCGGCTTGCGCGGCATCAAGCTGCTCTCAATGTACGCCGGTTTCCGGCCGGATGATACGTTACTCGATCCGCTTTGGGAATACGCCACCGACCACGCGCTACCGGTCCTCCTCCACACGGGCACTACGTTTATCAGCCAAGCGCCGCTGGAGTGTACCCTGCCGCGCCACCTCGACGTCGTTGCCACGCGTTTCCCCAAAGTAAAAATCATTATGGCCCACCTCGGGCATCCATACGAAGGCGAATGCATCGTCGTTGCCCGCAAGCACCCCAATGTTTACGCCGACATCAGCGCGCTTTATTATCGCCCCTTCCAACTCTATCAAAGCCTGATGCTCGTACAGGAATACGGTGTGTGGCACAAAATCCTGTTCGGCACCGACTATCCCTACACCACCGTCAACGACACCATCGCCGGCCTGCATAACCTAAACAGCATGCTCGAAGGAAGTGCCTTGCCAAGACTGTTGGAAACGGAAATTGACAAGATGATTTACCGGGACACCTTGCCCTTGTTGGGGCTTAACTGAATCGCTAATTTCCACGGCCACAATGGGGTTGCGTCTTTTGGGCTTCGGCGCATACTGGATTTACCATCCAAACACACCCCCAATTATCATGAAAAAAAATCTTCTTCCTTTTTCATTTTCACTCCTCGCATTTCTCGCCGTGTCAGCATTCGGGCAGGCGGAGAAAGCGGCTTTCGCGCTGGCAAAACAGACCCGTGGCATTGCAGTAGTCACCGGCAAAGACGAACGCGCGATGGCGCTGTATGTCCTTGAATTAGCGCAAGCGAGTGAGTTAACGATTTATTTTCAGTCGCCCGATGCTGCCACCGCACTCGCTGTGCGCAAAGCGGCGGATGGCGCGGGGTTGCTGGGGCAGCGCGTGTTTGTGGAACAAAGCCAGCTGGACCGAATTTGCCTTGGCGACAACATGGCGGACTTTGCCACCCTGTTCGGACCAGATGTGAAGGACGCTGAAATCCTACGTGTACTCCGGCCGGGCGGGCAGGCAAATGTCGGTAACCGAATCATTACCAAACCCACCTCCCAAAAGACCGATGCGTGGAGCCATCCCTTTCACGGGCCGGATAATAATCCGCAATCCACCGACGCCGTGGCGCGCGCGCCGTATCTCACACAGTTTATTCAAGCACCGAAGTTTAGCCCGATGCCGCAAATCACCGTGGCCGCCGGGGGGCGCGTGTACCGCGCCTTCGGCCACATCGCGCACAAGGCCAACCAAAACGAAATGCTCAACACCCTCATTTGCGCCAGCGCGCATAACGGCATCATCCACTGGAAACGCAAGCTCACGCCGGGCTTTATGATCCACCGCAACACGATGGTGGCTACCGACGATGCCTTGTATATGGCGGATAACGAATCGTGTAAAATCATCGACGCGCACACGGGCAAAGTACGCGAAGAGATCATCATCCCCAAAGGCGTGGGCGACGGCCCAACGTGGAAATGGATGGCGATGGTCGATGGCACGCTGTACGCATTGGTGGGTTCCAGAGAAATTTCTGTGAAGACCGTCCCCTCCGGCAAACCCGGCCTCGGCCATTGGCCGTGGGGAATGTGGGAAGGGCACGATTACAAAAACCCCAAAACCAATTTCGGTTATGGCCGCACATTCGTGGCGATTGATTTGAAGACCAAAAAAATCAAGTGGCAGCATTCGGAAAAGGAATTCATCGACGCGCGCGGCGTGTGTTTGCGCGATGGGAAAATTTATTTTTATAGCCCCAAGAAATTCCTCGCCGCGATCGGCACCAACGGCAAACCGGCTTGGCGCAACTCAGACCAAGATTTGCTCGAGGCCATTGCGCCCCACGCGCGCGCACAGCATTATATCACCGGCTACGCAACGACCGCGTACATCAAGTGCACGAAGGACGAGATTTTCTTTTCCGGCCCCACACGGCCAAATTTGGTATCCGCCGCCACGAAAGATGGCCGATTGTTGTGGCACAAGAAAGGCGGCGGCAATGTGCAACTCGTGTTGCGCGAGGAAGGAATTTTTGCCGCGGGCGCGCAGCGCAGCAATGGCGGGATGATTCTCGAATACAAAACCGGCAAAGTGAAAAGCATGATGCCGTGGCGCCGCGCCTGCACCCGTGCGACCGGCAGCATCGACAGCGTTTTCTTCCGCGCCAGCGGCGGCACAGTGCGGATGGATGTGCCGAGCAACACCGCCCAACACATCGCGCCGATGCGGCCGCCGTGTCAGGACGGCGTCATCATTTCCGACGGCAACCTTTTCTGGGGCCCGTGGATGTGCGGCTGCCAACTTTCGCTCTACGGCCACATCAGCCTCACCGCCGCCGGCAATCAACTCGCCAGCCCCGGCGAAGCGCGCCCGCAATTCGAGTCCAGCAAAGGAGATCTCAAAAACGTTCGCCCACTTGCCGCCCACAAAAATGATTGGTCAGTTTACCAAGGGAATAACCGCCGCACGTCCACCACCACACTGCCTTTGCCCGCCGCGTTGAAGGAGCGGTGGAGTTTCCCCGCCCCCACCGCCGCGCTGCCCACCGCGCCGGTTACCGCGGGTGGATTAACCTTCATTGCCAACCGCAGCGGCGTGATCCGCGCGATGAATTCCAACGGTAAACTGATGTGGGAAACATTCACCGGCGGCGCGATTTATTTCCCGCCCGCCGTGGCAAAGGGCCGCGTGTATTCCGGCAGCGCGGACGGACGCGTGTACTGCCACGAAGCCGCCACGGGCCGCAAGTTGTGGAGCTATCGTGTGGCACCGACGGAGCGCTGGATCGCGGTGTTCGGTAAACTCATTTCCACTTGGCCCGTCGCCGGCGGGGTGCTGGTGGAAGATGGAACGGTCTACGCCTCGGCCGGCATCGCGCATTACGACGGCACGCACGTGGTCGCGCTGGACGCCATCACCGGCAATCTCAAGTGGCACAATGACAGCAGCGGGTCGCTCAACAAAAAAGTGAACAGCGGCGTGAGTATGCAGGGTAGTTTATTTATGGAAAACGGCAAGCTCTGTTTCCTCGGCGGCGGCGTGCAGGAAGTCGCGCAGTTCAATCTCGACGACGGCAAGTGCGTGAATACGCCGGTAAACAATCCGCAATCCGGATATCGCACCGCGTTTTATCCGTACTACCCCGAGTACGGCAACTACGTCTCGCTCGCGCACACACTGGCCGATGGACGCGAACTGGTGTTCGACGCCAGCTACGAGGGCAACAAATTCAATTACCTCCACGCATTGGCCGCGCTGCCTCCCGGCGCGCCGAAGCTCACCAAAGAACGCGCCCGCTGGAACGCCCGCCGTGGCGCGCCCCAACGCAAAGTGCTGTGGCGCGACGCCCGCGGCCGCCGCTTCGCCGGATTCATCGTCGGCAAAACCCGCCTCCTCGGCGTCGGCGATCAAGGCGCGGAGAAGGACCCCTTCATCACCCTCATCAACCTCAAAACCGGCAATGACGAATGGACCGCGAAACTCCCCGCGCAACCGATCAAAGGCGGCGCAAGCATCGACAGCGCCGGAAGGATTTGGGTGACGTTGGTGGATGGGCGGGTGATGTGTTTTGAAAAGGGATTAGAATGATCTGAGTCAAAACTCATCAATCCGCTACTGATAGTCCAATTGAAAAACATACCTGACACTTCGGGGCTGAATGTCTCGCCGCTAATTGGGAATTCTAATGAAGTGTCCATTGCCCCAGCAACACAACCGAAAAAGAATATGAAAAACCGCTTGACATTCGAGCGGCGTACGTCAGTTTTTCCCCAATGTTATCAAAGCAAAGACATATCAAACTGCTAATCATATCAATCGCTCTCTGTCAGGTTTTCAGCGGCAACCTGAGAGCTGAAAATGATTTTTTTGTTTTAGAATACGAGGAGGAAATCAACGATGACACGGGTTTAGTTGAGTATTTTGAAAGCGGGTTTTCATTAACACAGGGATTTTATGAACAAGCGGGGCTGATTAACAAATTTGGCGATTATATTGAAACGGGGCAATCTTCAGAAGGAGGCCAATACATTTCCTGGACACCACAACCCACTAGTCCTGAATTTTTTGAGACCTCCAATTTTACAAACACCATAAATCATATCAATTGGTTTAATGATAAGTCACTTGAAGAACAATTGATTGAAGGAATGAACGGCTACAATGACTTGGATAATTTTTTCATGTCCATTCTCATATTCAATAAAGTAGATTCGATTACCATAAATTTCTACCCGAAAGCATTAATAATTGAAGATGACCCCCTAAAAAATGACCCAGTATTACATCAACAGGAAATCGAGATTACTCTCAAAAATAATAATAACGAACTGGAGTTCCTCCTTTCCCTCGATAAGCAAAAGGTTGACGCTGATGTTGTGGGGTTGCGGTTTTATTTAACAACAAAAATAAACGTTCGCGATTTACGCTTTAACGAAAGGGAGGATCTTAGCCATGAAGTAGAATTCGGTAAAGTTAGAACAGGATTCGGGAATGCTGTCTATGAGCCAGGCACCCAATATCGTTATAAACAACATTGGGCAGACGAGAAGTTTCCAAACAATGACAATATCAACAGATTTGTATTTGGCGGCAGAATAAATGAACTTGATTTATTGTTTTGGACTCATTTTGAACTGAATGTTTTTTTAGTAAATTGGATAGAATCATGGATCGAATAATCATTATTTGCTGCCTGTCATCAGGGTTAACACTAGGCTGCTTGAACATAGGCAATCAAGTGCATAAGCCTGAAGAGTTTTCAACAAAACCCATCAAAAATGATTTTTCCGAGGTTGATGCGGAATTAGAAAGAAAGGTTCGCAACTTAGCTGAAGCCATCTACTTTCCTCGAGAGCTTAAAGATTTAGATTTGGAAACAGCGACTGTCGAGGAAATTTATTTGGCTCAAAGATTTCCGATGCTTAGGGACAGCATGACAAACACAATGATAGAGAGTTTTCGGACCGACAAATTTGTGACAGGCAGAGTTAGCAAGGCGGATTTAAACCATGTTATACAAAGATTGAAAGATGCCGAAAAAGCAGCTTTTGCGAAATGGGGGAAGTAGTGAAACTAACCGGCGATTCCTAACGCCGCGTTCATCGTCGGCAAATCCAGCCTTCTCGGCGTCGGCGATGAAGGCGCGGAAAAGGAACCCTTCATCAACCTCAATACCGGCAATGACGAATGGACCGCCAAACTCCCCGCCCAACCGATCAAAGGCGGCGCAAGCATCGACAGCGCCGGAAGGATTTGGGTGACGTTGGTGGATGGGCGGGTGATGTGTTTTGAAAACGCGAAATAACTTAGGCCAAGATCTCTTTCACCACCCGTGTGGGATGCGTGTGAGTTAGTCGCTCGTGGAGTCCATTGCGATCGAAGAAAAGTTTTTCATGGTTCATGCCGAGCTGGTGGAGGATGGTGGCATGCCAATCTTGAATGCTCACACGGTCTTTTACTGCCCCAAAACCGATGTCATCGGTTTCGCCATACACAGTGCCGCCTTTCACGCCGCCACCAGCCATCCAGTTAGTAAATCCGCTCGGGCCGTGGTCGCGACCGGCCTTGGCATATTCACCCTGAGCCATCGGCAACCGACCGAATTCGCCTCCCCACAGAATAAGCACATCGTCGAGCAGTCCACGTTGCCGCAGATCACGCAGCAATCCGGCAGTGGGAAGATCGCTTTGTTTACAGGCAGCCGGCAAAGAAGTCTTGATGTTGTTGTGGTTATCCCACATTTGGCCTTTTGGATAAATTTGGATTAATCGTACGCCTCGCTCCACCAACCGTCGCGCCATAAGGCAACGCTTGCCAAAATTATCCGTTTCCTTCCCGCCGATGCCGTACTGCTTACGCGTACTCTCCGTTTCTGTTGAAACATCCAGTGCTTCAGTAGCCTGCACCTGCATTCGTGCAGCCATTTGATAATTGGCAATGCGCGAATCAAGCACATGCTGGTTAGGGCGCTCTGCCTTGTGAATTCGATCAAGCGCGTTGATCAGGTTGTGCTTGGCAGCACTCACACCCGCGGGCTCTTTAAAATCCGGCTTGAGATGCAGCATTGGGGTGCCTTCACTCTTAATGGACGTGCCTTGAAACAGCGGTGGCAAATATCCGCTCATCCAGTTTTCCACGCCGTTTACTGGCAGTCGGTTTTGAGGATCAGCCAGCACTACGTAGGCGGGGAGATTCTGGTTCACGCTGCCGAGGCCGTATGTGATCCAAGATCCCATGGTCGGGTGACCGGGAAAGGTCTCACCACTTTGCCATTTATAACAAGCCGGCTCGTGATTTTCGTGCACGTTAAACATGGAGCGAATGACAGCAATATGATCCATTTCCTTTGCTGTCTCCGGCAGCAATTCGCTCACCCACGCGCCGCTTTGCCCATATTGTGCAAACTTCCAATGGCTACGCATGAGATGACCTTTCATGCTGCGACCAGCAGGCGCGACCTTGGTAAATTCCTCCGGCGCATCTTTACCGTGCAATGTTTCCAGTGCCGGCTTGGGATCAAACAAATCCACTTGCGACGGCCCACCCTGCATGCAGAATTGAATAACCGCCTTGGCGCGGGGCGCAAAGTGCGGCTGGCGTGGCTGGGTATCCGTAGGGAGAGCTGATTTGTGGTGCCGCTCCGTTCCATACAGATCACGAGTCAATAGTGAGGCCAGCGCCGCACCATAAAGACCGTCGCCCACGCGATCAAAAAATGTGCGGCGATTGATTTCGATCGAGTTCATCATTAGTCAACGTACAAAAATGCGGCGGAATTAAACAACGCGTGGCACACCGCCGACAGTGCTTTGTTGCGTTGGCCGGTTTCTTTTGCCGCCACGAATTGACGCTCCAGTTCCTGCATCGATTTCGTCATTCCTAGCAGCTCTTTCTCTGACGGCGGTCGATTAATGATTTTGCGATACGCCAACCTGGTGGCCGCCTCGATGGTTTTGGCTTCTTTCTGAATCTCCGAAGCCAGCTTGCGCGACAGCTCGTAAATCACTTTGTCATGCAATAAAAACAGTGGCTGCTGCACCACAGTGGAGTTGATACGGGTGACACAATTGGGGTTCATCGCCGGCAGATCAAACGTCTCCAACATTGTCATCATGTGTATGCGGCGTTGGCGAATATAAACACTACGGCGCCATCCCCCTTTCCCCGGCTTGCCCGTGACATAACCTCTTTCACGCACCTGCACATCATCAGGCTTGCCCCCCAAACGGATATTCAATTGACCGGTGATAGCAAGCAGTCCGTCGTGCAATTCCTCCGCATCCAGCCGCCGCATACGCATGCGCGAAAGCCAGATGTTGTCGGGATCCTTTATCGCGGTAGTTTTGGCATTAAAAGAAGATTGCCGATAAGCGGTGCTGGTACAGATAAGGCGATGCAGATGCTTGGTGCTCCATTTGTTTTCGACCAACTCGATGGCCAGCCAGTCGAGCAACTCAGGATGCGTAGGCACACTACCGAGTTTGCCAAAGTTATCCAGGCTCGCGACAATTCCCCGGCCGAAATGATGTTTCCAAATGCGATTCACCCACACCCGGGAGGTGAGCGGATGATCCGGATTGGTCATCCACCGCGCCAGCGCCAGCCGGTTACCCGTCTTGTTTTTGCCCACCACTTTAGCAGGCTGGAAGGGGGTTTCTGAAAACACCCGTGGCAATGCCGGCCCTACCCGCGCCCCGGGGCTCCCGGGATTGCCGCGCAGATTCACATAAGTCGGGGAAGATTCACCTCGATCCCACAGCGCGCGAATGAGCGGCATAGTTTTCTTCTTTGCTTTCAGGTCGTCTATTTTCTTCTTCAACTCCTTGCGTTCCATTCCCTTTGCGGATGTGAAATTCTTCTCTAGTGGATCCAACTCCTCTTTCAACTTCGCGTTGTAAGCCTCAATGGGTTTGCGTTCTTCAGGCAACGCCACCGGCAAATGCCGGCGTGTACTGCCTGCCCATTGATTTCTAAATGGCTGTGGTGTCAGCCAGTTGTACTCATCATATGAAGCTTTAAAGATGGCTGCGAAGGAATAGTAATCTCGCTGACTGATTGGGTCGTACTTGTGATCGTGGCAACGCGCACATTTCATGGTCAACCCCATCACGCCACCGGCGAGAATTTGCAATTCATCACCGATGACTTCAATTCGGTCCTCCACGCGGTTTACGGGATTAGCACTGGTGCCATCGGGGGCCATACGAAGGAATCCTGTGGCGACTAATTTCTCGATGACGTTTTCATCGATCGCCTCGGGGTCCGAATAATCCACCAACTCATCACCGGCGATTTGCTCCACTAGAAAATCATTGTACGGCTTGTCGGCATTAAAAGAGTTGATGACGTAGTCGCGATATTTCCACGCGTAATCCCGAATCATGTCTGCATTGCGTTTGCCTTCGGAATCTGAATAGCCGGCTAGATCCAGCCAATGCCGCCCCCAACGCACCCCGTACGCGGGCGAAGCCAGCAGCCGATCTACAACTTTCATATAAGCCGTTGGGCTAGTGTCTTCTTCGAACGCCACCATCTCCGAAGGCGTGGGCGGAAGGCCAGTGAGGTCGTAGGTGACCCGCCGCAGCAACGTGTGCTTTGATGCTTCGGGCGAGTATCCCAGTTTTTGAATGGCCAGTTTTCTTAGCAGAAAAACATCGATAGGATTGCGAATCTTGGATTGGGGGATGGCAACTGTTGGAATGGTCGGCCGTTTCGGGGGTTGAAACGCCCAATGATTGCGAGCTCCGGGTTTTAGCTTCACCGGCTTCAGCGTTTGCCATACTTCCGGTGCCCCAACACTGATCCAATCGCGCAGGGTTTTTAACTCGCTTGCACCCATGCGCTCAATACCGGCCATGCTGATGTTTTTATCTGGCGGGCATTCACGCGAAACAATGCGCTGAATCATTTTACTTTCCGCCGGTTTCCCGGAAACAAATGCACCGCCAGCAAGCATGGTTGACTTGGTGCGCAGATCGAGCCCGCCCTCGCGTGCGTCCTGCCCATGGCACATCACACACCGCCGCAGCAACACCGGAATGGCGTCGTGCTGCGTGACCTTGGGTACGGCGGTTGCGGAAAGGGACAACAACACAACCGGCAGCCAATGATGGATTCGCAAATTCATGCTGAAAAATCCTCCTGTTAGAAGCCTCTTACGGCAAGGGTATTCGACGATCTATCATCTTGGAAATCAGGACAAACTGGTCGGTGCCTTCACAGTTGGCTCGGGTTCTGGCGAGCCACTCCAGGCCCATTTAGCGGCGCAAGCGATAAGGAGAAGGATCGCGGCCATGATAATAAGCAAGCTGCCCCAGCGAACTTGGAGGCCGGATTTGTCCGGATTGAGCACGGGCTGGAAATTGCGGCGGCTGGGGGGAATGACGAGCAACCAACCGCTCTCAGTTTTTTTGCCTTCAGTGAGGCAAATGCCCAACGCGAACAGACCAGACAGAATGCCCAACACAATCCAAAATGGTTGATGGGAAGAATGCGGCCAAACAAACCAATCACAAATGATGGCGACCACGGAAGGGAACAATAAAATCTCAACCCATTGGCGCAGCAAACGTGGGAAGCTTCGCAGTGCGGCCAAAGCCACGGTGACACCAAGTCCGGTGAGGGGGGCGATCCACCAGAGGTGCAGCCAATGAAAATGCCAGAAATGAATCGCACCCGCGGCGGCGAGCAGCGTGGCGGCGGTGAGCAGCGGCACGTTGTAAAAGGGCAGTGTGCGAAATTGGCCGGGGCGCGTGCGAGGCAGCGGTTTGATATTTTTTTCCTTGGGGATGAGCTTGGCACCATTCCAAAAAAGTGCCACCACCATTCCGATGCCGAGCGACCACTTGAGCCAAAGATCCCACCAGTAAAAAATGGGATCCACGAATGACACGGAAACAACGGCGCCGAAAATCAATCCCATCAAAATGATGTGCCAGATTTTGCGCAAGGCAAAACGCGCGGGGGCTGAGTGTGTGGTGGAGGGTTGCACGGTGCGGTCTAGCGCGGGCATTAGGTTTATCCCCGCTGCGCCGAGAGCCATCACGAGCAGCCCAGCGATGCCCGTGCCCGCGAGTGACCACGGCGCTGCTGACCACGCGGAATAGGCCACTACTTCTCCGCCGGGCAATTCGAATTCCCAGCGCGTGGCATCCCAAACCAACACCGCCGCTCCCGTGGCGGCGGCGACGAGCACGAAGCCGCCTTGGGCGGCGAGGAAATGGCGGAAGCCGTGCCAGAAATCGATGTAGCCAGCTTTAGCAGCAGCTTGTTTTTCTTCGGATGTGGGGAACATTGAATCTTCCACGCGGCGCATTTGCAAACTGCCAAGGCCGAGCGCACAGCCAATGGAGAGGACAACCATCAAACGCCCGGTGAATCCGTCGGCGGGTTTGAATGTGTCCGCTGTTTCTGCCGGAGGTGTGACCGGTGACTTCGGCGTAACAGGCGGAATTGGGGTAATGATTTTGGGCGTCGTGGGGCCTTTGGCGATCTCGTCCGGCTTGGGTTTAGCGGATTGAGATTGAACGATGGCGGCGATCCATAAGCCGAGCACCACCAACGTAGCCATACCGAGGCCGGTTCCGATGACGATTTTTTTGTGCTGCTTAATCCAATTCAAAAAAGTGGTCACGGTGGCAACTTCCGGCGTGGATTTGCGTTCGCGTTTGAAAACAAAACCGAAACTGATAATGAGCGTGCCCAACCCCAACACAAACAGCCAACCGACCGTGCCGTTTGTGACTCCGCCGCCGGCTTTTTGGGCAATGAGGACGATTCCCATCACAAAGGCCAACAGCGCGGAGGCGAGTGCGGTGGTGAAGAATGGCCGGGCTTTGATCCATGCCCACGTGGCGGAGGGGGCACGTTCTGGCTCCAGCTGCGGCTCGGGTTGAACAATGACCGGCTCGGGTTTGGCTACGGGGATTTCCTCCGCCACGGGCTGGCGGTTTTTCTCGAGCTGCGCCTCGAGAGCGGCGCGGAGTTTGTCGAGATCCACCGAGCCATCGGTGGGCAGGCGCAGCCGCAACTTCACATCACCCGCGCCCCTCGCTTTGGAACGGGCCGCTGTGTCACGAGGTTGATGTCGGGGTTTGGCCACAGGTCAGCTAAAGTTGCGCCAGAGTTTGTCAAACATTCGGGTAAACGACTTGATTAAATCGGCATCGCCGGTGATGAGAAAATTTTCGTCGTTGTGCAACGAAGCGGAGCGGGTCCAGTTGTAACTGCCGGTGAGCAGTTTGGATTTGTCGAAGATGGCGAATTTGTGGTGCATGTGATGTTCGGACCGATCCATACGCACGGCGATGCCGGCGCGCTCGAGGCGCCTGATGTCCGAGCCGGCGTCCATCGATTTGTCGTCATCACTGATGACGCGGATTTGCACGCGGCGGCGATGCGCTTTTTCAATGGCGCCGGCAATTCGATTGTCGGTGATGGTGAACACGCAAATATCCACCGAAGCGCGGACTTGCGCCAAGCAATCGATGATTTTGCCAACGCAATCATCGTCGGGGCTGAAGAAGGCGGCGGCCGCATCGACTTTGCCGGTGTTGGGGATATTCTCGGCGGGGTGCAGGGTTTTGACGGTATTTTCAAGCCACTCCAAAACCTGATGGCGCTGACCGGCATCGGCTTTAGCCAGCGCCTCGCGCGCGGCATCGAAAGCCATACTTCGATAAAGTGCGCGGCGCTGTTCGCTGCCGTTGATGGAATCGGTGAGCGTGCGGACCTCGTTGCGTTCGCTGCGGGATAGCTGGAAATCTTCCAGCGTCGATTGGAAGAGGGCTTTGACCTCGTGATCTTTCATAGCAGATATTTTCCCCCGTTTTGTAAATTAGGGGCGTTTGGCGCTGGGAAGGATACATTACCGCGATCGGCGGATTTCGCCAACGAAAAAGGTTTCCCGATGGGTGGGTTTTTTGTAGTATTCACTCACCCACGCGACGACTCAAACCGTCAACCACAACGAAAGGCAATCTTATGGCCAAGTTTATTAAAAATCTGAAATCAAAAGTCGAACACTACAAAACCAAGGCGGAGGAAATTCGCGCGATGGTTGAAGAGGGAGCGGAAACGATTCGCGAAATTCGCAGCGACGTGGAAAGCACAGTGGACGATTTGAAAGCGGACAGCGAAGAAAAGATGATGGAGAGCCTGGAAAAAATTCAGGACGCCGAGCGGGTTTTCAAAGAGGCCGGTTACAAACTGCAGGCGGTGCGGTTGGAGATGGGGTTTAACCCCAAGGTGGTTTCGGTGCTGCGGCGCGAATCGGCAATCAACGCGCGCAAACAGGAACGCCTACTCCAACAGCACGCGGACAACAAGCTCTTGAGCAGTATGCTGAATTCGCTTTTCAAGGCCGAGGCGTTGGAGGACAAAGTGCATCTTCGCCGGTTGACGTTTCACGAAGTGCAAATCGAGGTGGGCGTGGTGCCGGCAGTACACGTGGTTTGGGAGGACAAAAACAGCGTGACACTGACCCCCACTGCGGCGGCGGAAAAAGAACCCGCCTACAGCAGCCCGTTCACCAGCAGCAGTTCATTTACAAGCGGCAGTTCATTTACAAGCGGCAGCTCGTCATTCCCGCGCAGTTCGTTTGCGGAAGATGTCGAGGTTGAAGAAGAAACCACGGACCTTGAGCCAACACCTCAGCCTGAACCCGCCGAGGCCCCGGTGGAAGTCGCCGCGGTGGAGGGAGATTTTGCTGCGCCGACGGTGTCTGCCTCCGCGCGGGATCCAGAGGATGACAAGTGGACAAGCTTCCCGGACATCTCATTTCCAGGGAGTAAGTAGTCGGGAGGGACGGGGGACGGGCATCGTACCCTTACCCTCCTTTGCTATCTGCGGGCGGTTCCTGTTGCTGCGCTTCCTGCAATTGAGCGAGGAGTTGTTGGATGAGGGCGTCACTGTCCTGCACCATATCCTGGCTGACATCGACAACCACTTCAGTGGGCTGAGCGGCGTCGAGGCGTTCACGCAGTTCGCGATGGCGTTCCTGATAGTTGGCGAAGAGCACGCCAATCTTCGACAGCGCCGCCTGCATTTGGTTGGCCTGCGTTTGGGATTGTGAATCGCGGATGGTATCAGCGAGCGTGACGTTGCTTTGCTCAATGAATTCGGCCAACGCCATTTGGCGGTCGGCGAGGGCGGATTGGCTTTCCTGTGTGGCGGCGGCTGCGGTGCTGGATTGCTCCAGATATTTCTCAAATGCGCCGCGCAAGGCGGTGAGATTTTCGTTGGTTGCGTCGCTCGGCACTGTGCCCTCGGTGGGGGTGGGTGCGGCGGTTTGCTGGCCGGAAAGGTGCTGGGAAATCGTATCACGAAGGGCATCGAGGCTTTCGTTCATCCCGCCCAGATCGAGCTGGGTGGTCCGGGGTTTAGAAAGCTCTTCTTTTAGCGTGCCTTGGATGGCATCAAGACCACCGGTGAAGAGTGAGAGCTGGCTGACCACGCGGCTGACAGGATCGCCTTGGTCGCCGCCCTGCAGGAATTGATTCCGGCCATAGGTTTTTTTGATATCCTCCCAACGCGCTTCCTCGTCTTCGGTCATCACCCCGATGAGCTGCTTGAATTTCAGGAAGTTTGCCTCTGCGCCAGTGGTGAGTGTTTGGCTTTCGCCTTTGTAATGGTCGAGCACGAGATCCATCAGCTCCTGATCATTCATAATCGCCAACACCTTTTCGGCGAGGCGATTCATATTGCGATAGGAGCCCTGCATCTTGAAGGCCGGTTCGGTGCGGAATTCATCCGCTTGCCCGGCGCTCTCAATGTACAACTGATTTACTTTCAAAACCACATCGCGCAGTACGGTGAGTTTTTTGAGGACGTTGAGTAATTCCTCGGTTTCATTCGCGGAATAACTTCCCTGTAACTCGATGCCCTCGCGTTGGCCGGTCTCGGCCATCCGAATAAACGCTTGAATATCTTTTTGTGCTGCCTTGGCGAGCGGTTGCAAAACGGGATTGGAGGTGATGGCATTCTCAATGTAGCTGCCGTTGAACGCTTCCTCGCGCCCCTTCATATCGTCGCCGAGATTGTATGTGTCAGCACGGTTGGCGAGCATATCGGGGATGCGGAATTTCTCGCCGCTCTCGGTGTACGGGTTGCCGGCCATCACGACGACGACGCGGCGACCGCGCATATCGTAGGTTTTGGGTTGACCGCGCCAGACACCCTCGATTTTGCGCTGGGCGTCACAGAGCGAAATAAATTTCTGCAAAAACTCCGGGTTGCAGTGCTGAATGTCATCCAAGTAAATCATCACGTTATCGCCCATCTCCAGTGCGAGATTGAGTTTATTGACTTCCGCGCGCGCGCCGGCGTTGGGGGCATCCTCGGGATCCAGCGACCCCACTTCGTGGCCCAGCGCCGGCCCGTTGATTTTCATAAAAATCAGGCCCATTCGATTGGCGAGATATTCCATCAACGTGGTTTTGCCATAACCGGGCGGAGAGATGAGTAGCAGCAAGCCCATCAAATCCGTGCGCTTGCCTTCGCCGGTGACGCCAATTTGCTTGGCAAGATTGTCGCCCACGATCGGCAGGTATACAGTGTCCACCAATTGATTGCGCACGAAGGAGGACAGCACGCGCGGCTCAAATTCGTGCAGGCGCAACACTTCTTTTTCGTCTTCGATGAGTTTTTGTTTCAACTCCTGATACTGCTCAAAACGCGGCACGCTTTCGCGTGCGAAGCGGCCGAGCTTCTCCTGAAACACAAGATAATCAAAATCGTAACTACCTTCCTGCACCGCATCGTGCGCGCCCTGCAGACCGGTGATGGCCTGAGCGGTAGCAGCTTTCACCACGGCTTGTTTGTGATGATGGCCGCAGAAAATCAACGCAGCGACTTCCTCGAGATATTTATTTTCGCCGTTGCGCGTGAGCAGGAAGCCGCGCACCCAATCGCGCACGAGCTGATAATGACTGTGCGGATTGGCCTTGAGCGGTTTCTGCGCTTTGTCAAATTCGGCTTCGCTGCCTTTCTTGACGAGATGCCGCTCAAATTCAGTGAGCAATTGATCCGCTTCCTGACTGACGGCCCAATCTTTGCCATTCGTAATTTCGTAAAATAAATATTCGCCCGCGGGCGCGGCATCTTCTTCGGGGAACAAAACGGTGTCCGTGACAAAACCCGCCACCAATTCCTGCAGCGCCACGATATATTCGCGCTGCGTGGGATCGCCGGGGAACAGCTCGTTACGTTTGGCGAAGCCTTCGAGTTTGGCGGCCCAAAGTTTGCGCGTGTCCTCGGGACAAAAGTGATGCCAATAAACCGCGCCGCACGCCCGTACGCGGGGATGATAGCGCGCCAGCTGCAGGGCGGCGTGGGTGTTGAGCAGCGCGGCGAGAATCTTGGCCGCGTCCTGATCGTGAATGCCTTTGGTGTACGCCTCGGCGTAGCGGTCGCCCATGAAATCCTGCACGAGTTTGAGGCGGTCGGCGGCCTTCATCGCGGCGACTTCGGCGAGACGTTCGCCGCTTTCGTGCTCGAGTTTCTGCCAAAGCAAATAGGCGAGATATTCGGCGCGGTAAATTTCGCGGTCTTCGCTGATAACCTGTTGCTCCCACACTTCGCGCGTGGCGAGGAAAGCCTCGTCCTCGATGGGGTCGAAATACTGGGTGCCGGTGAGGTGCAAATTCTGCTCGTCGCCCCGGCGCACGATGGTGAGGTCCAGCGGTTGGGTGTTTACGGCGAATTTGTGTTTGCCGAACTGGATAACGTTTTGGCCGTCGACGTAGAGTTCTTTTTTGTCTTTGAGCTGGCGAACGGCTTCCTCGTGGATGGATTTGAGCTGGGACTGGATGCCCTCCGCTTCGCCGGCTTTTTCAAGTTCGGTGAGTTCCTTCACGCGTTCGCGGATGGAATCGATCATCCGATCGGCCGCCATGTAGCCGTTGATGTCGTTGACGTCGTCGAAGGTGCCGAGTTTGTGCTCCACGCTCTTGAGCATGCGTTCGGCGGAAGACACCAGCGCGGTGGCTTTGCGGTTGCGGGCTTCTTCGAGTTGCAGCCGTTTTTGCTCAAAGGCGGCTTCGAGTTCGCCGCGTTTTTCGTCAAGTTGCTCGATGTACTCCGGAAAATCCGCGAAGTCGCCGCCTAAATCCTCGAGCTGATTGATGACGTTATTAAAATATCCGTCGCATTTTTCCGGCGAGTCGGACATATCCAGATAATTTACCGCCGTTTGGCTAAGCAATAAAATCTGGGCATTAAACTGCGCGGCACCCTCGGCGCTCATCAGCGTGCGAGATTTGTTTTTGAGCGCTTCTTTCACCTGATTCACCACCTGATAAATTGCGGTGATGGATTCGATGATGCGAGTCTGCTCGGTCGTGTCATCGATTTGCAAACTGCGCACGATGTCGATGAGCATTTCGAGGTCTTCACCCGCCTGAGTGATTTCCGCATTCAACTCTTTGGCCTCGGCCATTTTGGTGACGCCCTCGACTTGGCTACGCTGTTCGTCAGCGCGTTCGCGATAGGGATCCAGCGCCTCGGGTTGCAGCAGAAATTGGACGCACGATTGCGAAAGCGTTTCCACTTGCTCCTTCACCTCCGCTTCTAGGGAGTCCATCGCAGCGGTGTTGATGAAGCGCACCTCGTCTTTGAGCGTGATGATTTCCCCGCGCATTCGGCGCAGTCCGCCGAGGTTGGCCACGAAATCATCGACCGACCGGAAATCCGCGCGGAGGACTTGATTGAACAACGTCTTGGCGCGCTTTTGGATTTCATCGGCCTTTTCTTTGGCGTCGAGGCGGAGGCGTCGCACTTTGTCAAACTCGGCGATGGCCTTCTCAGCGGAGCTGCCGATCTCTTTTAGAATTTCCACTACGCTGCCGCCATCGCCGGAGGTCAGCCACGCGTATGAATTGGGGATACTTTCACAACGGCGCGCCACATCGGCGTAGAGATCGGCATAGGGCGATTCTTTTTGGATGAGAATGAGCACCTCATTGCACTCGGCCATCGCGCGTACTACGGATTTGTTGCCCACTTGGTACAGGAACGATTCGCGGTTGCCGCTTTCCGGTTCGAAACCGGGTTGATAAAATGGCGTTTGGCGCAGTTGAATCGTGTGATGTTTGATGGCCTCTTCCTCGGCGCGGAAGCTCACGAGGTCGCCATTGGGGAACAGTGAGAACCCGTGGCACGTGATGCGCTCGGTGACCTCCTGTTCGATGAGCCGATAAGGCATCAGCGCGTAGAGACCGGTCATTCGGTTGAAAAAAACATACAAAAAATCCTCGCCGTTGGGTGATGACACCGTGCGTTCGAGCACCATCTCTCCCAGCTCACCCTCGTAGCGTTTCAGCTCGCCGGTTTGCAAGTAGTAGCCGTCGGGGAAAATTAAGCCATGCTCTTCGGGCAACATTACGCACGATTGCCCCAGCGTATCCACGCGATGCACGGCTTGAAGTTTTTCGTTGAAAATAAAATAGCGCGTTTGCTTTTCGCGATAGGGCGTCATCTTCAGCAAAATCAACGAGCCTTGGATGGCGTATTGAATTTCGGCATCGCCCACTTTTTGATTCGCGTCCACTACCTCCTCGGCGTAGATACCTTCGCCGGTGGCGGTGTTGTCCTCCACTTTGATCGTGAGATCGCCGCCCACGCATTCCACAAACACGCGGTCCTCGATGGATACGTGCGGGTTGTCTCCGTGCCGAACCGCACTACTCGCCGGAGTTTTCCACTGAAAATTATACTGGCCGGGAAAGCCTTGGCGAAGATAGTCCGGCGCGCTGCGGTCATCCTCGTAAACCAGCTCGCCATCTTTGTAGAGCCACTTGAACACCGTCACATCATCCACCATTTTGCCGGTGCGAAACACCATGTAAAGGTGAACCCCAATTATGGCGAACCGGTGGAACGTGGCGGATTGATCAATTTTGAAAAGACGCGAGAACGATTCTTTGAAATGTTCGTCCTGCAACAACGTGAGATCGCCCTCGTGAAACGTCTGCGCCTCGGCGTCATATTCAAATACGCTGAACACATCGCTCAACTGCCCTTGCTTGAGGCCGAGGTTCACATTGAAACCAAACAGGAACCGATTGTGGCCGAGCTGAATCATATCGCGCGGCTCGCAATTGAGCTGCGTGGACACGCGATCCATTTTCTTCAACTCCAGCTTGCGCGTGCCAAAGACTTCCGCGCGTTGCTCGTCGAGCGTGCCCAATCGCTCGCGCAACACCTTGGCCTGATCAGTCAGGCGTTGCTTGATGAGATCGTACGCGCCGCCTTCCAGCGCGGTTGATGCGCCTTCCGCGGGGGTGCCACTGTCGCCACTGTCAGGAGGTTCCGCCATCGGGAATTTGGAATCCAACCCATCTGGCCGAAGCCGGATGGGGAATTGGATTTATTTCGCCGCCTTATCGCCCAGCAACACGCCGGAGATCATATCGCCGATGCCGGATTCTTTCACCGCCTTTTGCGCCTGACGGATCACCGATTTCGTGCCGCCGTCATCCGCTTGGCTCACTAACTTGGTGAGCAGCGCTGAGATGGTGAGATTTTTCACGTCCTCGCTGGAGACGCCCAGATCCTTCACCCAACCGCGAAGTTGGGTTTTGAAATAATCGGGGTCGCCGTTGAAGAAGGTGTTCTTCACGTCGGTGATGGATTGGCTGTTGTTCACGAGGCGGTCGACCGATTTGCCGTAGCTCACCGAGCGCACGACCTTCTCGAAGAAGTCGTTCTCGCCGCCGACGATGTCGATGTTCGCGCTCTTGAGCGCTTCGCCCACCACGCGCGCCTGCGCTTCGGCCACATCCTTTTGGATTTGGATTTCGGCCAAATCCACGTCGCGGTCCTTGTTGAGTTGCAGTCGGAATTCTTCGTGATCCTGCGAGGCTTTGTTGAAGATCTCGATGGCTTTTGCCATTTCGGTTTTGGACACCGCCTGCGCGAGGCCCATTTTTTCAGCGCCGGCCGCTTCGGCGGCTTTCACCGCGTCGATCGCTTTGCCTTCGCCCTCGCCTTCCGCCGCCTTGGCAAGGCCGCTCGCCTCGCCTTGTTTGGCCATCACTGAGGCTTCGGCCATGCCTAAAGCTTGTTCGGCTTCAGCGTCCGCTTTCTTTGCATCCGCCTTGGCGATGGTCACGCGGGCCTCGGCCAAACCATCGACACTCCGCATTGCCGCTGTGCCTTCGGCTTCCTGTTGCATGGCGTGGTTGCGTTTCTCGCTGGCCTTGGCTTCCGCCTCGGCGATGGTGATGATCTCGTCGGCTTTCTTTTCTGCCGCTTGTTTCGAAGATTCGGCGGAGGTGACCTCCAGATACAAATCCTTGTCGGCAATTTCCTTTTGCGCCCGATGTTGGGCCTCGGCCATTTTCACTTCCTCCACCAAAGACGCTTCGGCTTTGGCGGTGGCTTCCACCATTAGCACGCGTTTGGCGCGGTCGGCTGACATATCGGCCTCCACATCCAACCGGCCTTGGTGTTGGGTGGTGACTTCCTTTTCTTTGGATTCCAAACCGGCCTTGCTCTCGGCCACTTCAAAGGCGGCCGCGATGATCTTGGCTTCCTTCTCCTGCTGCATCAGGCCGATGCGCCGCAAGCGATCCACCTCGGCTTGTTCGCCGGATTCAATTTTCTCCTGCTCCAAGCGCAGCAAATCTTGATCCTTCGCGTACGTGGCACTCATGACCACACGATCCTGTTCCACCTTGCGTTCCTCGATGTGCTGGCTGGCCTCGATCTCAGCCTTCTCGGAGACCTCACGATTTTTCTGCACCTCCACCTGCGCCGCCGCGCCCTCACGGGCCTTGGCCTCTTCCACGGCGCGGGTTTGCTTGGCTAAATCTTCTTCGTTTTGTTTGTCCAACTCGCGTTTCTCCATTTCGGCGCGGATGTTGTCGTTCTTAATTTCAACATCCTTTTCCTGCGTGCGCTTGTTGGTTTCCTCCTCTTTTTGGGCGGTGATGCGGTTGATTTTTTCAATACCCTGCGCGTCAAGCACGTTGGCAGGGTCGTGATCTTCGCGGGCGGTTTGCTCCAAATAATCAATCGCCACGTCCTCCAGTTTGTAGCCGTTGAGATCCTCGCCAATTTCTTTGACAATCATATCCCGAAATTGGGAACGCTGAACATAAAGCTGATCAAAATCCATTTGCTTGCCGGCCGCCTTCAAGGCATCGGAGAATTTCGCCTCAAACAAATTGCGCAGCAATTCGATTTCAGAAGCACGTTCACAACCCACCGCTTCAGCCACTTCCTTAATGTTTTCTACCTCCGGTGCCACGCGCACATAAAATGCCACCTCGATGTCTGCGCGGATGTTGTCCTGGCAAATTAGGCCGTCCTTGCCTTTCCGCGCCACCTCCAGTTTCTTCACCTGAATATCCATAATATCCCAGCGATTCAGGAAAGGAAACCGGAACATCCAATCCTTGGTGACCTTGAGCCCGCCAACACCCGTCCGCACACCGGCCTCGCCGGCCCGAACTTTTTTCAGGCAAAACATGGAAAGAAACGCAAGGATAAGCAGGGATAAGCCAATGACGATGGCCGCCACCACACCGGCGGCAAGACCGCCAAGACTGATAAAACTAAGAACAGGTTGGATCATAATTTTCTCCGAAACAGTTGAGTTGTTAATTGCACAAACATATTGCGACACAGGACACCGCGCGCGTTGGAGTACCGCCCGGGGAAGCAGTGCGTGGTGTCGAGGCGAGAATACACAATTCCCCCGAAGGCGCGCCACTATAATCTTTAAGAAAGATTATAATCGCTCAATGCCAAAAACCCCAAAAAACCGGTGGCACATTACCCGATGGCGAGTTAGGTTCTCTCAATGAAAACCACGCTGCTTTCGCTCACCCTTATTTTTACCTTCACCTCCACCATCGCAACTGCCGCAAATCCGCCTTCGCTGCTTAACCGCCTCAAAGACGAAAACGCCCGCGGGCAGGATCAATGGATTTACAACGACCTCAAAAAAGCGATGGCCGAAGCCAAGCGCACCGGCAAACCGATCTTCGTCACCTTCCGCTGCGTGCCGTGCCACGCCTGCAAAGCCTTCGACGCCGAGGTGGCCAAAGACAACCAAGCCATCCGCGCGCTCGCCGAAAAACATTTCATCTCCCTTCGCCAAGTGGAAATGAAGGGCGTGGACCTCAGTCTGTTCCAGTTCGATTACGATCTCAACTGGGCCGCCATGTTCATCAATGCCGACGGCGTTGTCTACGGCCGTTACGGCACGCAATCCGCCGATGGCCCCGATGCATTTAATTCCATCGGTAGCCTCGAGAAAGCGATGCGTCGCGTGCTCGCGCTGCACGCCGGTTATCCAAAAAACAAATCCATCCTCGCCGCCAAACGCGGCGCGCCCAAGCCGTACCGCACCGCGATGGAAATGCCCGGCCTCGAAAACAAAAACAATTACCGCAAAACCACCGAACGCAATAACTGCATTCATTGCCACAACATTCACGACGCCGAAAACCACAAGCTCCATCTCGAAAAAAAGATGACCCACGAAACACTTTGGCGCTATCCCTTCCCCGATAACCTCGGCCTCAGCATCGACCCCAAAGACGGCCAGCGCATCGCAACGGTTGCCCCCAACAGCGCCGCCGCCCGCGCCGGATTGCGCCCCGGCCAAACGCTCACTCACGTCAACAGCCAACCCATCATCTCCATCGCCGACATCCAATGGGTGCTGCACAACCTTTCCAACGATGCCGAACTCATCCGCATCAACATCGCCGGCAGTTCCCGCCAACATCTCATCCGCACCACGCCCGGTTGGAAGAAAACCGATATTTCCTGGCGCGGTTCATTGTGGAATCTGCACCCGCGCCTGCGCGTGTGGACGCCCGAGGTGAAGGATGACGAACTCAAGCGCCTCCGTCTCCCCGCCGGCCACCAAGCGCTCAAGGTGAAATGGATCAACCAAGGCAGTCCCGAGGGCAAAGCTGCCGCCCGGGCCGGGCTCCGCCTCAACGACTATATCATCGCCATCAACGGCAAACCGCTCGCCAAAATGGGCCATCGCGAATTTAACACCCACGTAAAACTCAACTATCAATCCGGCCAACAACTTCCGCTCACATTGATCCGCAATGGCAAACGCATCCTGTTTAATTGGCCGCTGCAATAAATAATGAGAAAAATCCTCCTCGCCACCGCGCTGCTATGGGCGGTCGATACGAATGCCGCCGAGCCGCTCTTCCGTTTCGGCGCGCTGGCCGATTGCCAGTACTGCAAGCAAACCAGCTCCGTCCGCAAATACAGCCAATCGCCCAAAAAACTCACCGCGTGCGTCACGCAATTCAACAAGCTCGACCTCGCTTTCGTCGTGCATCTCGGAGATTTTATTGACCGCGATTTTGAGAGCTTCGCCAAAGTGGTGCCTATTTATAACCGCCTCAAAGCCCCACATTATCACGTGTTGGGCAATCACGATTTCTCCGTGGCTGATGACAAGAAATCGCTGGTGCCCGCCCAACTCGGCCTCACAAATCGCTACTACGATTTCAACCACAAAGGGTGGCGCTTCATTGTTTTGGACGGCAACGATGTAAGCCTCTACGCGTATCCCAAAGACGATTTGCGCACGCAGGCCGCCACCGCCTTTCATCGCCGCCTCAAGGCCGGCACCCCCACTTGGAACGGCGGCGTGGGCAGCAAACAACTCGCGTGGATTGAATCCAAATTAAAGGCCGCCACCAAAGCAAATGAACGCGTCATTCTCTTCTGCCATTTCCCCGTGCACCCCGCCAACATTCACAACCTTTGGAATGCCGAGGCGATTACAACTTTACTCGCCAAATATCCCTGCGTGGCCGCCTACCTCAACGGCCACAACCACGCCGGCAATTATGGAGCAAAAAACGGAATCCACTATCTCACACTCAATGGAATGGTGGATACCCCCACCTCGGCCTACTCCGTGGTGGAAGTCCACAAGGAGGACCGCCTGGAAATAAAAGGCTTCGGCCGACAAAAAAATCGCACAATGAAACTGGCCCGGTAGGGCAGCACAATCACCGCCACTCCGTCTTGTGAATGTGCGCGCGGATGCGCCAGTAAAACAGCCCCACCGTGAACAGCGCGATGGCGGCGGTTGAGAAGAAGATTTCCTGCGACCCCACTCCCAGTTGGCGCATCAGAAAAAATAAACCCGTGCCGGATATTTCGAACACCGCATCAACGGCGTTGGAGGCGCCGATGTATTGCCCGCGCGAATCGTTCGGCGAAAGTTTTTGAATCAACGCCTGCAGCGGAATCACGTACAACCCCGCACACACGCCCACGATGAAGAGATATCCCACCACCCGCCAAATATCTGCCTTGCGTGCCTCCACCGCCGTGGCCACGAGGCCGGTGGGTTTGCCGTCTCGCTGCAACTCATAGTAGCCGATAGTTTTTGTTTGATCATCAATTTTACGCGCCCGCTTTTTTTTATTTTCAAACGTATCGAGATACGCCGAAGAAATTACCATCGCCCCCACTTCGCCATTTTCCACTCGCTCCATTCGTTCGCTCAACGAAATGCTGCCTTCGCGCTCGAATTCCAAATCCGACCGCAACTCCGCAAGCCGATCCTCCGCGCGATCCAAATGATGACTCACCGTGATCCCCTCCGGCAAACCGGCCAACCCTTTCTCCGCCGTTGCAGTGTCGGCGCGATGAATCACCATATAACTCGATGGCGCCCATGCCAGCAACAGACTCGCCACCACCAACCCAATCGCGCCCGCCGGAATCAGCCGCGGTTGAATGCCATTACGCGAAATCAATCCCGCCGAAATGCTGCCTACCCCAATGGCCACACCGATGGTTCCCAGCAAGTAGACGCCCACTTTCGTTTCCGGCAAACCCAGCACCACCGTGTAGTCCGCCAAGATTAACAGAAACATAAACGCCAGCATCCCGAAGCCGCCCTTGAGCAGACACACCATAAAGACCGGCGAATCGCCCTTGCGCATCCGGCGGATGGTGCGCAGGTGCGGTGCAAAAAATTCCCACTTCACTTTCAGGGTTTCCGCGCTGGCCTTGAGTTTGGGCATTTGAAGCGCCGCAATCAGCCCCACAATGGCCACGCACAAGAGCGCCACGCCGGGAAGCCAAACTAATCCTACCGGTGCCGCAACGCCATCCGGCCCGCGATAGGCTTCGTAGATTGCCCCCGCCACTAACGTGGCCGCGATCACCGCCACGTTGGTCAGCATATTGATGATGCCGTTGGCCATGCTGATTTTTGAAGCGTCCACCAGCTCCGGAATCACTCCGTACTTGGCCGGACCAAAAAACGCGCTTTGCGTTCCCAGCAAAAACATCGCGAAGAGGCACAGATAAACATTGTTAAAATAGAAGCCCGCGAACGCCGCCAGCACGATGAGGAATTCCGCCTGCTTCACGCGCACCGCGACGAGTTGTTTACTGTAGCGATCGCACAACTGCCCGGCCACAGCGGAGAACAATAAAAACGGCAGCGCCAACACCGCCGCCACGTAGCTCTGCCCGCCATCGCCCAGCGTGCTGTTCCAAATCCCCGCCGCCGCAAGGCCGAAAGTGAGCACTTGTTTGAGCAGATAATCATTGCCCGCGCCAAGGAATTGCGTGACCACCAAAGACAAAAAACCTTTGTTGGCCAGCGGGTTTTTGGGCGTTGCGTCACTCATCGCGGTGGCACGTTAACGCGATTTAGGGCGAAATGGAAAATTGATTCCTCACGAGTATTCATTGATCGAGTCAATGCTCAAAACAACTCACCACCGGGATGAGGATTGGTGGCATTGAGTTCGTCCAGCCCCGCCTGCACGCCCTTTTCAAAATCCACCGTAAGCCCCGCCATCGCCTCGCGCGGCTTGGCGGCAGCGGCGAGTTGTTCGGAAACATCAATCGGTTCGCCCAACCGTACGCGCGCGATGCGTTCGCCGTACGGTGGGAAATCACGCGAATACAAATCCTCGCGCATTTTTTCAATCGTTTCGCCCACCCGATCGAGCGTTGGATTTTCGCTAAGGTAATTGCCCGCGTAACTCAGGATCCGAAACGCCAAAATCGCCTCATCCGCCCATGTGGCCGCTACGGAATGATCAATCTCGCGTGCCGCACTCGTCCGCACTTTGTGAATCTCCCGCCGCGCACCGCGAATGCGATCCATCAAATCCGCCCCGGCCTTGGGCGTGATGCCGATTTTGTGTTCGAGCTTTTCCAGAATGAGTTCCGTCGAAGCCCGCAGTAATCCGGGCAAATCGTTGTAGTCCGGATTGAGCGGCAGAAATCCGCGCATTTTTAAATTCCGCTCCACCATTGCGATCCCCACCCGATGCACCTCCACCACAATGTCCCCATCCGAATCAATCTCCACATCCAACACTGCCGCCATCGCGGCGAGCATTTCGCGCAAGCGCGGCCGAACATCCGTCACGTGCGAAACCTTGATCGAGACCGGCACAGCAAAAATGCAGCCACCTTCCTTCAATTCCTGCTGCGCCTTCATCGCGATGTACGCCGGCCCATCGAGAAAGGGTGTCACGCGGTCGTTCATAAAATACACATTGCCCTCGGGAAAAATCGTGAGCGCGTAACGTCCATCGATCACCGAACGCACTGCCTCCTTTAAGCTCTGCCGGTCGCTTCCATCGCGATCTACCGAAAAAGCCCCCATGCGCTGCATTACCCACGCCACTTTTGCGTCACGCTCAAACACATCGTACGCCGCCATAAAAAACGACCACAATTTGATCTGCCGGCACGTCTCCACCATGATTTGCGGATCGCTGTGCGTCGAATGATTGGGCATCAACAATACTCGCGCACCGTGACGCCGATGAATCTCCAACAACGGCCCGGCATTTTCCACCTCCACGTTGGAAATAAGATGCCTCGTCCCTGGCAAATGACAGCGTCCATTCCACTGTTCGCCCAGCCAAGCAATGAGGCGGTTGGGCTTGGGCGGAAAGTAGCGGTACGGGTTATCGGCAAACTGCAACATTCAGTCTGCCGCAATACTACAAAAAAACAGGCAATGACTCAAGCCATCGCCTGTTTGATTTTGATTTGTTGCAATTAGCTCTTCAGCGCCTTCTGCGCACCGGCCGCAGCGATGGCGAGGCATTGTTTAATATCCGCAATCGGATTGGCGGCGTTTTCCTCGTACTCAAGACTCAAGGCGCCATCGGCGGGAAATTTCACTTTCTTCAACGCCTTAAACACCGCTACCACATCGAGATGGCCTTTGCCTAAAATCACGCCGTGCGTCGATTTTTTTTGTTCGGCGAAATCCTTCAAGTGAATGCCATACAACCGGTCACCCAGTTTATGAATCACCTCCACCGGATCTTCCGAGCTGCGGATGTAGTGGCCGAGATCCGCGCAGAACCCAATCCGCTTGTCGTGCCCCTTCACCGCTTTCAAGGCATCATCAATTTTATCAAAACGCGCGGATGGCCCGTGATTGTGAATCGCAATCCGCACATCATATTTCGCCACCAACTTGTCGAGGCTATCAAAAGAATCCGGCTTCGGATCCGCGCTGATGTTCCGAATGCCCGCCAGTTTGGCAAACCGGAAAATCTTTTCATTCGCTTCGTGATTGCCGCCAAACCCGTTCACCCCGTGCGCACTCACGTGCAAATCGTGCTTTACCAGCTTCGCATTCATTTCGCCAATTTTTTTCTTATCCGGCGTGATCGGATAATGCCGTCCGAAAAACTCCACCCAATGCAGCCCCAAATCATCAATCTTTTGGAGGGCCCCTTCCTTGCCATCAATACCGAAGGCTCGCAGCGAATAGCTCTGGATACCCATTGGAAAACCCCCGTATTTCTTGAGGGAAGCCGCACGCGCCTTGGAGAGCTTCACGGACTTGGCGAGGATTTGGGGCACATCAAACCAAGTTGCACCCGCAGCGGCTGCAGTTGTGAGTGTGGTTTGCAGAAAAGAACGTCGATTCATATTCATAATAAAAAGTGGAACAACCGGAGGATGAGCCTACTTCACCCCTCTGGCAAGGCCAATTCGGGAGGGTTTTTAAGACTTCTGCCTTGCGTGGATTTGGTGAGGGTGGTTAGGATTTGGGTATGAAGACCGTGCTGACAACTTTGCTGGCGATTTGCCTGTGTGTGCCTTTGGTGGCGGATGAGAAGAAGAAGGAGCGTTTTGAGAAGAAGAAGGAGCGTTTTGAGAAGAAGAAGGCAGCGGCGGAGAAAGGAGATGCAAGGGCGCAAGCCAGCCTTGGGCAGTTGTATAGCTTAGGCATAGGAGTGGAGAAGAATTTCAAGGAAGCGGTGAAGTGGTTCCAGAAAGCTGCCGATCAGGGAAATGCCTTGGGGCAATACAACATTGGGTGGCACCATTCATTAGGCCAAGGAGTAGAGAAGGATAATGTGACCGCTTATGCGTGGTGGAATATTGCTGAGGCTAATGGCTATGAGTATGCCAAGAAACGCGAAGAAACTCTCGCCAAGAAAATGACCGGCGAAGACATCACCAAAGCCGAGGCACTGGTTAAGGAGATGATCAAAAAGAATCCGAAGCTGATTCAGAAAAAGAAGTAACTACTCCCTTAGCGGATTGTTACCCCGTAAAATTTCGCTGCATTCTTCCAGAAGAGCTTTTCAGTCACCCCCTTGCCTTTGGCAGCAAAATATTCATTAATGATCGCCAGTTGCTCACCATATTTCCCGCCCCGATCAGTCACCGGCCAGTTGCTGCCATAAATGATCCGGTCCTCCCCAAAAGCTTCATACACCACTTCAAAAATAGGCGCATAGTAGCTCACCTTCTTCGGGGCCGGACTGCGGTTACTGCGCTGGAAGATGCCTGAAACTTTGCAGCACACATTCGGGTATTGTGCAGCCGCCTGCACCTTCTTTGTCCACGCTGCTTCAGCCGGCACACCATTAATAATCAGCCCCGTCAGATGATTAATCAGAATCTTCAGTTTCGGCAGACGTTTTGCAATCAGAACAATGTCATCCAAATCGAAATCAGACATCAATACATCGAGCGTGAGTCCTTTGTCTGAAAGCAGTTTTAAATCCCGCCAAACCGCATCATTAAACCCACTCACTCCCTCAGGAAAACTACGCAGCCGGATCCCCACATACCGCTTATCCTTGGCAAACCGCTCCAGATGCTTGGCAAATTCCGGTGTGCCCACCGGAAGGTTCCCCACCACTCCTACGTAGTGCTTGGGATTATGGGCCACCAGATCAAGAATCCACTGGTTATCCTCCACCCGATCACTCGCTTCCACAATCACCGTGGCCGTAACGCCATTGGCCTTGGTGACTTTATCATAATGCTTTGGCAACACCGGCCGGTAAAGCACCTGATCTGATGGCTTTGGCCAGGGCACCCCACCCGCACGCGTGGTGTCATACAAATGAATGTGGGTATCGATCACCGGAATTCCACCGGTCATACCCGGCGGTATGGCGGTGCAGCAACCGGCAAGTCCCAGTACAAAAATCAAACTCGGAATCATGGAAATTAATGGGCGCATGCGGCAATGTCTAACGACCAGCCTTCAATGTCCACTGAAAATAAAGAGGCCAGAGAAAACCTGGTTTCGGTTAGGAACAGCGCTTTAATTCAATCGCCAAGTCCGGCAAATACATTGGTGAACTGCCACACAAAACAACGTCTGCACCCGCCGTAATAAAGTCTTCGAAATCTGCCGCGCTGGAAACCCCGCCCACGGCAGCTAATGCGAGCGGGAGCTGTTCCGAGTTGATCACCACCCGCGCTTCGCGCACCGCCGTCACGCATGGCTCGTGAATGATGCGGCCCATCACTCCCGCCTTTAGATAATCATCACCGAACACCGGCTGCCCGTCAGCGTGCCTCACTTCGCGCGCAATCCCGTTCACCAATGTGATACCCGAAGCGTTATCGGCCACCGCATGCAAAAATGCGCGTTGTTTTTCTAAATCAGGAAACACCCCAATCTTAAGCAACAACGGCGTGACACCAATCGCACTCCGAACGGTTTGTGTAACCATTTCACTCAGGTTTTCATCACAATACACCTGCCCTTCGGCAGAGCAGACATTCGGACAGGAGTAGTTGGCCTCAATCACATCCGCCCCGGCCTCAGCAGCCCATGCGGCGCATTGGGCATAGTCATCAGCCACTTGCTTGGCACTCCAGCCGGCCTCTGGACTTGCCACCACCGAGACAATTAAGCGTTGCCCTTCACGTAAAACCCCCTTCGCGCGTGCGATATCTTCCCGCCAAAATTCCGGTGACATCGACGGCATCCCAAAACACACCGCCGAGCTAATATCCGCCGGATCATTCGGTAAATCATCGGTTGCATAAACCGGCCCCTCGCCAGCATCGGCATCCACAAAAGCCCAATTGGGCGGCGGATAACACGCACGCGCGGACGAGCGCACAGTTTTGTATGTCAACAAATCCCACCCGCGCTCGGCGTAGCCTTCGATCCATTTCGCATTGAGCAATAAACCGGCGGCGATCCCGAGGCGGCTGTTCACTGGAAAGCCGAGAAATTCGACCCGTTCGTTTTCGGGGGTAACAGAAACATGGGTTGGCGATGAAAGCCGCGGGCCGCGCTGAAAGTTTTCCGCATAAGTCGCGGCGAGATCGTAAGCACAGTGCATTTGCGATGATAACCACGCGCGCGGTGGCGGGCAAGTGCAGCTATGGTTTTACGAAGCGATAGGTGCCGTCATTCTCGCGCGCGATGCGTTGAAGGATATCCGCGCCGGCTTTGTCGTGAAAGGCAAGCGTGTTGATGCGCGCCTTGAGTTGGCGATTGCCCGCAGCGATCGCATCCAGCGGTGGGCCATCAGAAAACTGGCCGTCCGTGAGCAACCACACCGTGTCTGGCTTGAGATTAAAACACCATTGTAATGCCTGTGTGGGATTGGTTCCGCCGTCCACACTTCGCCCGCGAACCCAGTCGATCGCCCAGTTGATATTTTTCGGCGTGCCGGCCAGCATCGCCCGCGCGGGCATCGCCTGGGCCCCGTCACTGAAAAAATAAATCATAAATTGGTCGGTGGGTTTCAGGCCTTTCAGTGTGGCGCATAATTCTTTTTTCGCGCCGGCCAGTCGATTGCCCGACATGCTGTATGATTTATCAATGATGAACACAAACTTGTTGCCCCGACTGGCTGTGCCAAAAAAGCTCACGCCCTCTTCCGGCTTGGCGCGCAGCATGTTGAGGTTTGCCATCGCCACCGGATGACGATTGCGTGCGGCCAATTTCCACCAATATTCGGCGGCGGCTTTGTTGACATCCGCGCCACGACCCTCGAAGAAAAGATTGCCCAAGTCCACCTGCGCATTGGCGTCACCCGCTTTGGCGCGCCGAACCAGTTCCTCCATTTCAGCGCGAGACAATACCGGCGCAGGATCGGACTCCGGCGCGGGCTCATTACCGGCTTCAATCTCTTCACCCTCGGCTGCCACGGTTTCGGAGGAATCCTTGGCCACCGGCACAACGGGTTCTGCGGTGAGGGATTGGCCGGATTTTTCTAAGCGCGGATTGGCAGCGGGCTTAGCCTGTTTTGAACAGCCGGAAATAAAAACAGCAATTAAAAGTAGCATACCCAAAATCGGGATTGCGAAACGCCTCATATGATTAATATAGCACAATTTAAGATGCTTCGCAATTGCTGTGGATTGTAGTCCCGGCTCGGCGGGCCGGGACCCGGGCCACCGGCCCGGGCTACATTGATTCGCCTCACCGTTGCGAGTGAAGCGAAATATCATTAACTCCCCCACCCTTCCGCCAAACGTACGAGCGTGCGCACAGCAATGCCACTGGCGCCTTTGCCGGCGTTGGGCTGGGCTTTGTCGAACCACGCGGTACCGGCGATGTCGAGGTGCGCCCACGGGGTGCCTTCGACGAATTGCTCCAAAAATTTTGCGGCAGTGATCGTGCCAGCTTTGCGATCCGAACCGGCATTGCGCAGGTCGCTCATATCGCCACGCATCGGCTCAAAATAATCGGCATCCATCGGCAACGGCCAAAAGCGTTCACCACATTCGCGTCCGCGCATTGCGATGCCGTCGCCGAGCGCTTTGTGATTGCCGAGCAACGCCACGCGTACGCTGCCGAGTGCGACGCTGACTGCCCCGGTCAGCGTGGCGGCGTTGATGATGTGCGTTGCGCCGAGGCGATTGGCGTAGGTGAGCGCATCGGCAAGTACGAGGCGGCCTTCGGCATCCGTGTTGATGACTTCAATGGTTTTGCCATTCATCGCGGTGATGATGTCGCCCGGGCGCGTGGCGGTGCCGCTGGGCATATTTTCCGCCATGGCGAGCAGACAGGTGACGCGCACGCGCGGCTGCAAACGGCCGATGGCGGTGATGGCGCCGATCATCGTGGCGGCGCCGCCCATGTCGTACTTCATTTTCTCCATCGAATTGGCAGGTTTAAGCGACAGCCCGCCGGTGTCGAAGGTGATGCCTTTGCCAACCAGAAAAAGATGATCATCGTTAATTGGATCCTCGGGATTCCAGCTGAGCCGAACCATTCGTGGTGGGCGCACGGAGCCTTGGCCGACAGCGAGGAGCGCGCCCGCGCCCATTTCGCGCAGGGCATTTTCGTCGAGCACTTCCACTTCCAATCCGGCCGCTTCGCCTTCGCGTGCGGCGCGCGTTGCGAATTCTTCGGGGCCCAAATCGTTGCCGGGAATTTCCACCAACTCGCGCGCAAGATTGACACACTCGGCAGTGACGCGTCCGGCATCAGCGGTCGATTGGTCACCGGTGGTCAGCAAAATGACTTCCTCGACCGGCCAAGGTTTTTGTTCTTTATAACCACTGGGCCGATGCTCGCCAAAGCCCGCGCCCTCGGCGGCCAAACGCACGCAAGCCTCGGGCGGCAGCAGCAACGCGACCGAGCGGCACTTGGCCCTGGCGGCGGCGCGCACGGCTTGGCCGGCGGCAGCAAACCAATGGCGCGCCATCGGCGCTTCGCCAAGGCCAATCAGGAAGACGCGTTTTACGGCGGTATCCGGCACGCGATGGATGAGCGTGCACGCGCCGGTTTTGCCGGTGAATTCGCCGGTCTCAATGAGTTCGCCGGGCAAGCCGCCAAGGCGCGCATTGAGCGCGGCGTCCACCGCTGCGCCATTGGCCAACGGCACGGCCAGCGCGTCGACGTTGAGTTCTTCCCAGTTTCCAGAATGAAGGGTGATGTTCATATTTTTAAAATTTTATTTGTGGTCCGGCCCGGGCTCCATCGTCGCAATAGCGTGCAATAAATCGGTGGCGGCTTGGTGATATAATTTTTTGAGCTGTTCTTTGTCTTTGGTTTCGTTTGCCTTGGCCCGAAGGTCGCGGAAGTCGAGTGGTTCGCCAAACTTAATTTCCACGCGATACGGGCGCGGCAGCCAATGGTGGCGGTTGTAGGCTTCAAAAGCACCAAACAATCGGACGGGAACCACGGGCGCATCGCTCTTGAGAATGATGAGGCCCACGCCCGGCTGCGGAGCCTGGATTTGGCCGGTGGCCGAGCGGGTGCCTTCGGGATACATCATCACCGCATCGCCGGCGCGCAGGCGGGTGAAAAAAGTTTTCAAGCCACGACCACTGCCGGATTGGTCGACGGGGATGACATTCCAGCTATGCAACAACCAACCGAGCACGGGCACTTTGTAGGCGCTGTCGCGCGCCAAAGCGATGACCAGCCGTTGCAGCGAGCACACCAAATAAATGGGGTCGAGATAACTCACGTGGTTGGAGGCCAGAATCACGCTATGCTCGGCGGGCACACGATCGACGTGCAGCACGCGGCGGCGAATCCAAAAGCGAGTGAGCAGCCCGAACAAAAACCGCGCCAGTCGGTAAGAGAAATTGATGCGCGTGGGCGTTCGGGCCATCAGTCAGTTTCCCTGCCCGCGAAAAATGCGCAGCACTTTGCGGCGCAACAGCGCGGGCCATAGCGCTTTGAGAATGGGCGCGAGGCGCAGGCGGGGCGGGATGATGAGTTCGCTCTGGCGCTCGCGCATCGCATCGATGATTTCGCGCGCGCATTCGTCAAGCGTGATGGATTCGTGATTGTGCGAGCGCTTGCTTTCACCCATCGCCGCACCATCGGCGGTGCACGCGTTGGCGCGCATTTGGGTGCCTTGAATCCAATGCGGATGGACGGTCAAAATATCAACGCCGGTTTCCTCCAACTCGTAGCGCAGCGTATCACAAAAACCTTCGAGCGCGTGTTTGCTGGCAACGTATCCGGAATGCGCGGGCACGGCTATTTTGCCTTGGATGCTGCCGATGGAAACTATGAGGCCGCCGGTCTTCTTGAGCGCGGGCAGCGCGAAGTGCAGGGTGTTCACAAGGCCCAAATAATTGACCTCCATCAATCGGCGAAACAAATTGAGGTCAGTCACTTCATCGAATTTGGCCCACATACTGAGGCCGGCGTTGGAGATGAGAAAATCGATACCGCCAAAGCGCTCCGTGGTTTTGGCGATGAGGCACTCGCAATCTTCAGGTTGCGTGACATCGCCGGTGACAGCCATCGCTTCCCCACCCGCCGCTTCGCATTCGGCCACGGCCTCGGCCAAGGCTTCGGCGTTGCGGGCGAATAGCACCACGCGACATTGTCGCGCGGCAAGATCGCGCGCAAGTTGGCGGCCCAAGCCGGATGAGGCACCGGTGATGATGACGACTTTTTCGGCAAACATTAGTCCGCCTTGTTGAACGACGCAATGGCCTCATCGGTCAAGCCCCATTCGCGCAGCGGCTCGGGGCCGGGAAGAATTTTGCCGGGGTTCATCACGGCTTTGGGGTCGAGGCCGTCCTTGAGCGCGCGCACGGCTTTGACGCCGGTGGGCGAAAGATCGGCCTCAATCCACGGGAGATGCTCCGTGCCGATGGCGTGATGATGGCTGACGGTGCCGCCGTTTTGGAGGAAGGAATCTTCGGCGGCTTTTTTGATATAAAGATATTGATCCATCTCGCGGCCTTCGATTTGGCGGCAACCGAAGGTGAAGTAGAGGCTCGCGCCGGTGTGATAGTTGTGGCTGATGTGGCAGCCTACCCACGGATCCACGCCGGTATCGCGAATGGCTTTGCGAATGTTGGCAAGGGTTTTGGTATAAAGATTGTGAAGATTGTCCCAGGTGGTGGAGGTTTCGCTGACGTCGCCCATCACGCCGCGGTCCATCAAATAATCGCGCACATGCGGGAAATCATACTTCGCTTCCTTGAAGGAATTGCCCGGACCTTCGCCGAGGTTCACGCCGCCGTGCTTTCGGAAAACCCGATTGGATTCCCGGCGCTGCAAATGGAACGTATCGTAATCACCTTCGTACGCGGTGGTCATCATACAGCATTTCGTGAAGTCAATGCCTTTGATGTTTCGTAAATACCATTTCATCATCGCGCCAATTTTTTGTTTCACCGGCGACTCCACTTTTTTGAAAGCCGCACTCAGGGCCGTCTTGCCCGGATCGTTGAGGCGCGTGATGACCGGCATCGCGCCGTGCCGCATGCATTCGTGAATGGCGTGAATGCCGCTCTCGAAATCCGGGAACAACCAACCTTCAAACAATTTATATTCCGGCAAGCGATGCACTTGCATCGTCACCTCGGTGATGACGCCGAGGATGCCTTCGCTACCCACGCACAAACTCCGCACGTCAATGCCGTTGGAAGTATTGGGAACCGTGCGCGTGACGATCGTGCCGCTGGGCGTGACCATTCGCACCGCGATGACCATATCCTCGATCTTGCCGTACTTGTCGCTTTGCATTCCCGCCGAACGCGTGGCCACCCAACCGCCGAGCGTGGAGTGCACAAACGAATCCGGAAAATGCCCAAGCGTAACGCCTTCCGCCTCAAGCTGTTCCTCCATATGCGGCCCGTAAACGCCGGCCTCGATGCGGGCGAGTAGCGATTTTTTATCCACCGCCAACACGCGATGCATCCGGCACATATCGAGACTCACAATGAATCGCCCATCGCGGTCCTTCGGCTCAATGCAACCGGCGATGTTTGTGCCGCCGCCAAACGGAATGAGCACGGCGTTGTGTTCGTGCGCGGCTTTGACGATGGCCACCACGTCGTCTTCGCTTGCCGGATAGATAACAAGGTCGGGCGCGAAATCCACTTGCCCGCGCCGCAGGCGAAACAAATCGCGAAAGGCTTTTCCAGCGGCGTGGATGAGGCGGTCTTTTTTGTCGACAGAAACTTGATCGCCCGCCAGCGCGTCACGCAGCGCGGCAACAAAGGGAGCGTTCTCTTTGGCGGCGGGCAAATGCACGTCATCAAACTTCACCGGTGGGGTGGGCTCGACTTGTTCCAGCCCCAACTCGCCGCTGAGGTAGGGCCACAGCTTCGGCTTGTCAGCATCGCTGAAGCGCACATCCTCATAGCCCCATCCCCACCATTTCATGTGGCGAATTTTCGGGTCAGCCATGGAGTTCCTTCAGTTTGTGAATGCGGTTTTCCATCTCGCGAGTGATCGCGCTGTAAATCATGCGACCACCGCCATGTTCTTCGCGAAAACGGTTGGGGTCAATCGCTTCCCCTATGTAAACCCGCAGGCGCGTGGGTTTGAAAAACTTGCCGCCTTTCGGGTACGCGCGGTGCGTGCCGTTAATATAAACCGGCACAATCGGCAGGCTTAATTCGGTGGCGATCATCGCCGGCCCTTTTTTCATCGGCGCCATCTCGCCGGTTTGCGAGCGCGTGCCTTCGGGATAAATGATGAGGCTGCGGTGTCCGTGACCGGTGAATTCTCGGCAGGCGACCATCAGCTTCACGATGCTCTCGCGGTTCGCGCCACGATCGGCAGGGATAAGATTCATCAGACGCGAGAGAAAGCTGTTGCGTTTTTGGTTGTCGAAAAAATAATCTTTCGCCGCCACCATTCCGTATTGCTCGAAATCCTCGCCACCGGCGTACATCAACGCGGCGCTGTCCATATGGCTGCAGTGGTTGCTGCAAAACATAAAGGGCGCGGACGGGAGATTTTCGCGCCCCACCACTTTCAGCGGACACCACACATTAAAAAGCACGCGACAAAACAGCTCGAAACACTTGTGCCACATCGCCGCCGTGCCGTGCGGGGATTTGCGCAAATAGCCGTACTCCGGCTCGAGTTCCGTCTCTTTCAGCAATTCCTGAAAGCTCGACACGTCTTACCTTCCGAATTTCGCGTGGGCCTCGGCAAACTCGTTGCTCACAATGGCCCCCGCCAGTGAAATCTCCAACGCCAACGCCGAAGCACAAATGATCTCCGCCAGTTTGCACGAAGAATGTTCACCACCGGCGCAGCCCAATAATTCCAAATTCGCCCGTTGCGCGTGCAAGCGCGTGGCGCCACCCACCGTGCCCACCGTCACGCTCGGCATACTCAGCGTGGCGTACAAATCGTCGCCGCGTTTTTCGTACGTCGCAATACCGATGGCGTTCTCCGCCACGCACGCCACGTCCTGCCCCAGCGCGAGGTAGAGCGCGGCCAGCGCGTTGGCGGTGTGGAGATTCATCCCCAACATCCCGGCCATTTGCGAGCCGAGATGTTTGTCGGTAAGCGCCTCGATGAGTTGATCAGCCGTGACGCGCAGCAGCTTTTTCAGGATGCGATTGGGAATCTGAAAACTGGCGATGACGTGATGGCCTCGCCCTTTGGTAAGGCTGCGGTGCGCGGGATTTTTGTCCGCGTTATAATTGCTTTCCAACAAATATCGAAACGGCGTTTCGCCGGAAAGATGTTCGACAATGTAACGGCACGCGGCATCGGTGCTCAACGTCACCATATTTTGTCCGGCCGCCTCGGCGGTATGATAAATGAAATCGAGGATGACGCGGTTGTGGATGATTTGTTTATCAATCCGCAATAGTTTGCCGTAGCGCGTGGTGTTTTCGGCGGCATTTTTGATATCATCGTAGCGGGCGTCGATGATGTTGAGAAAAGCCAGCGCCTCTTCGATTTCATCAAACCGAAACACCGGCGCGCGCGAAAGTTCCTGCTTCACGTGGCGCGTCTTGATGCCGCCCGCGCGATGGGTGAGATAAAGTCCGCGCGTCATCGAAAGGCTCAGCGTGCCTTCCACCGTGCACAGCGGCACATAAAAATCACCGTGCGCATAAGTGCCATCGATTTTCAGCGGCCCGGAAATGCTCAACGGCAGCCCCACAAAGCCCACGTGATTTTCGATGAGCCCCTTGAGATTTTCTGGCTCATCCAGCGCGAACTCCGGCACCGTGTGCCCCGTCTGCTCCTGCAACCATTGCTGGCGTGCCTCAGTGTCCGCTTGGGCGTACCCGCGCGGTGGTGTCAGTTTGTTCATTATATTTGGCCAAAAAACCGCTCGAAAAAGCGGGTCCGCAGCGTTGGGTCGCTCATCGCGGATGCGGGCAATCTAGCGGCAAACCCCAGTCAGTCCAGCTTTACTTGCCCAAATTGCGCGCCCCGCCTCCAAGCCACGCCGGTAACAACCCCAGCGCCGCCCCCAACGCCCCTGCCAAACCCGCCGCCAACAACAACCCAAAATGCACCACCGGCGGAAATTCCGACACCCAAAACACCCCCGCCATTCCCACCAAAATCGCCGTGGTCGCCACGATAGGCCGCCCCTTCACCGCCAACGTCCGCCGCGCTGCTTCCTTTGCATCCGCGCCCGCCGCCCGTTCGCCGAGCCAATGCGTGATAAAATGAATCGTGTCGTCCACCGCAATCCCCAACGCGATGGCCGCCACCATAATGGTAATCGAATTAAGCGGCACCCCCGCAAACCCCTGCAACGCGATAAGCATCCCCACCGGCAAAACATTCACCGCCAACGCCAACACCGCCAAGCCCAGCGACCGCCACAACACCGCCAACAAAATCGCGATCAACCCAATACTCCACAGCACACTCCGCCGTTGACTGCGCACGATGCGGCGATCCGCCTCGAGGATCGCGCGCACCCCGCTCTCAATGGACACCGTGACGCCGGGCGGCGCATTCTTCCGCGCGTGCGTTTCCATTCGATGCAGCAAATCCAAATACGCCGCGCTGCTCATATCGCGCGTGCGCAACAAAAGCTGTGCCGTTTGCCCGCGTCCGTCGCTCAGCATTTCCATAAACGGCGTGTGCGTTTCGCCACCACGTTCTTTATTTAGCACCGCCACGAACATGGGGATTTTCCAAAACTCCTTTGGCAACACCCGCGTGCCTTCCGCGCCGCCTTCCCACACTTCGTTGATCGTCGCCAACAATTGCGCGTACGAATAAACCGCTGTCACCTCCTCCTGGGCGGTGGCGTGTTGATGCACCGTATCGAGGTAATTCAAAAAAATGGGATGATTGATGCCATTGGTCATCCCCGAATCCACCGCCATTTGCACCACGTTGATGCCGCCGTACGCCGCGTCCAATTCTTCAATCATCAAACGCGTGGGACTCTTTTTGCCCAAAAACTCCGAAGCCCGAATATCTGTGCGCACTTTGGAAATCCCCAGCACCATTACCCCCACCGCCACCAAAGCCGCCACTGCAACTCTACGCCGATGCCTCAACAAAAACTCCACCCACGAGGCGCCCTGCCCTGTTTCCACCGTTGCCTCCGCGACCTCCGGCGCTGTTGATTTTACATTCCGGAACAACACCAACAACAAGCCCAAGGCCGGCCCGAACGTCACCAAAAACAACATTGCAATCCCCGCTGCGCCGAGTTGGCCGAACTCGCGGATCTGCTGGACATCGCTCGCCATCAACGCCGCCAGCCCTACCATTGTGGTCAACGCCGCATACGCGCTCGCGCGAAACACTTCACCCAACATTGCGTGAATCGCGTCCACGGCATTGAACTCGCGCCCCCACGCCCGTTGAAATGCCGTCGCCATGTGAATCAATAGCGTCAGATGCACCCCCGTCAACAAAGGCAGTAGCAACACCGTAAAAATGTTGAGATACAAACCCGTCACTTCCATCAAGAACGGAATCAGCATGAGCCCCATCGCCTGGCTCCCCAGCACGAAAACCATCAAGCGCGGCAGCCGCCAAAATGTCACCGCCAACACCCCCACCAACAACGCCAACGCCAGTGGCATAAAACGCCAAGCGTCCTGCACCAACGTGGTATAAATTTCGTGCTCAATCAGCGGCAACGCAATCGCCCGCGCCGAGTGCCCCTCATCGCGGAAAGGCTGCAACACCGCTTCCACTTGATGATGAAATAAAAGCTGCTCCTCAGTGGTGAACGCCGGATCCGTGAGGTTGATGATCAGCATCGTGTGCCGGCCATCTGCCGCCACCAAAATATTGCGCGCAAAAGGATGTTCCTGCGACCAACGCCGCAGCTCGCGCAATCCATGTTCATCCAACCGCTCCGGCACCAAAGGCAACCACTTCAGGCCCAACCCGTCCCGCACCGGCCGTTCCACCGTGACGAGGCTGTTCACATTGGTGCGCACGACCTCGTGAAAGAGACCCTCGCGAAAAACTCGATTCGTCACCGTCACCCCCGGCAACGTCCCCAGTGCCGCCGTCACCCGCCGGATCAACGCCACCCCCTCCGCCGAGTACACCTCGCCGCAGTCGAGACTCACCGCGAGTGGCTCTGCATCGCCAAGAACCCCCTGCGCGCCCTCGTAACTTTCCAAGTTCCGCTGATCCCCCGCCAGTAGATCGCCCACCTCGGTCGACACCTCTATTTCGTCGACACACAAGACGCTTGGCAGACTCACCAACAGCCCCAACACCAGCAACAACACCGCTGGCTCCAAATTAAACTGTCGTTTCCCGTCCGCCAAAGCCCCGCTTGTACAAGCGACCGCCCCGGATGTCCGCCAAAAAAAACGGGTATGGTGGCATTCCTTCTCCAACTCCCCCCAACACCGCCAACAGCAGCCACCGGTTCCGCAGATGGGCGCAGGAAAAACCAGAGAAAAAACCTGCGCAATCTGCGATTAAAAATTAGACCCTCACCCGTTCCGTAGCTACACTTCCGCATGCTTTCCCGTCGCAACTGGCTTCTTGCCTCGGCAACCGCCCTGCCGTTCCTGGGCTGCACGCAACTGCGCTCACCCGCCGCCCGTCCGGGCCGTGATGAGCCTGGGCTGCGCATCAAGCACATCCGTCGCACTACCGTTCATTTGCCATACCGCGCCGTGCCTGCGCGCAGTATGGCGCGCGAACTGCCGCATTGGGTGTACGCCGAAATTTGCGAGGTGGAGCTGGCCAATGGCGTCATCGGGTTTGGCGAGACGATGCTTTACTATACGTGGGGCGTCACTTCGGATGCGGATGTGAAATTCGCGCGCGGCAAAAATGCCGCCGACATGATGTGGCGCGATGAGCTTGGCGCGGGTTTGCAAATGGCGTGCTTCGATGCCGTGGGACGCTCGCTTGATGTGCCGGTACACGCGCTGCTCGGTAAACAGGTTCACACGCAAACCCCCGTGGCGTGGTGGAACATCGACCTCCCGCCCGAGGATGTAGCCAGCGAAGCGAAGACGGCCGCCGCCGCAGGCTACAAAGCGTTCAAGACGAAGGGCCGGCCGTGGTTTGATATTTGGGAACAAGCCAAACAAGGCAACGCCGCCGCACCCGATGGGTTTTCGATTACGTTTGATTACAACGACACCTTGCTTGACGCGAAGCGCGGCATTCCAATCCTCAAAGACGTTGAACAATATCCCATCACCAAAATGGTCGAGACCCCCATTCCGCAGGGCGACATCCCCGGCAACCAAGAAATCCGCCGCGAAACCAAAGCCGCCGTGGCGATGCATTACGGCAACCCCGCGCCCGCCACTGCCATCCGCGAACGCGTGTGCGACGGCTTCGTGGTAGGCGGCGGAGCCACCAAAGTGATGAACGCCGGTCACGTGGCCGCGATGGCCGATTTGCCTTTTTGGTTACAGCTTGTCGGCAGCACGATCACCGGCGCGTGGGCGCTGCATTTCGGCGCCGTGCTCAGCCACGCCACTTGGCCGGCGGTGACGTGTTTCCAACTCTACGCCGACTCGCCCCTGCAACAACCGCTCACGGTGAAAGACGGCTTCTCCAAAATCCCCAACGGCCCAGGCCTCGGCGTGGATCTCGATTGGAACGTCATCAAAAAATTAACCGTCCCCAAGCCTCCCGCACGCCCCGAACCCGAACGCCTCCTTGAAACCCGCTGGCCCGGCGGCCGCATAATGTACGTCGGCAGCAATGGCTCCGTGAATTATATGCTCCGAAAATTTATGCGCCCCGGCAACCTCCCCTACTTCGAGCCCGGCGCCACCACCCGCCTCCTGCCCGACGACGGCTCCAAAGATTGGCGCACCCTCTACACCCGCGCCCGCAAAAATCCGGTCATCATTAACCGATCATGAAACAACTCCTTCCATTCGTAATTGCCCTCAATCTCAATGCGGTATCGCCAACGACCCGAGCAACGTGAAACGCAAATGAAAGCGTGGATCCCCCGTCAAGCCGCCAAGTGAGCGCGGGAGATTTGCTGCGCCTGAGCAATTTGCTCGGGCATCATATAGCGGGCGGTGTGGCGTTTGTTTTTCTCGGCAATCTCAAGGCCGTGCGATGAGGCACGGTTGAACCACACATACGCCAGCACATAATCCTCCGGCACGCCGCGCCCGCGCAGATAGCAATCGGCCAAAATCAATTGCGCCTCAGGCACCTCCTGCTCGGCGGCAAGCTGGCACCACTTGGCCGCCTCGGCCGCGTCCGCCTCCACGCCTTCGCCATGATAATAAAGCGACGCCAACACATGCTGCGCCATCGCGTGTCCCTGCTTCGCCGCTTGGCGATACCACGTGATGGCCTGCTTCAAATTGGCCTCCGTGCCGCGTCCGAGATGCAGCATCACGGCAAGATTGTATTGCGCCCGCGCCAAGCCTTGATCGGCGGCTAGTTCGTACCAGCGCAAAGCCGAAGCAAAACTTTGTCCCGTGCCGCGCCCTTGTTCGTAAAATGCGCCGAGATTGCACTGCGCGCTGGCGATACTTTGTTCGGCAGCGAGTTTGTAAAACTTGAAGGCCTTGGCGTCATCGGCAGGCACACCGCGACCGCGCGCGTGCATTGCGCCAAGGTTAAACTGCGCCGCCGCGTGGCCGGCATCGGCGGCGAGGGTGTACCAATCGACGGCTTCCGTAAGATTTTCAGAAACACCATCGCCGCGTTCCAAGCTCACCGCCAACCGAAATTGAGCTTCATTCACGCCGCCTTCGGCGGCTTTGCGCAGCCACTTCACGGCGGCCACTGCATCGCGCGGCAGAGTGCTGCCGTCATCCAACGCACGCCCGAGCAGCCATTGCGCCTCGGTGTGATCGGCAGCCGCGGCCAATTCGAGCCATTGTGCGGCTTCGGGCGAATGCGCTGCCAAAAGATTCCGACCGAGATTGAATTGCGCGGGCAAACAATCCTGTTCCGCTGCGCGGCGATACCACTCCACGGCTTCGTCGGCATCCGCTTCCACGCCGATGCCTTCGGCAAGGCAACGACCCAAATTATTTTGGGCGGCGGCGTGGCCGGCCTCGGCGGCGGCACGATACCAACGCGCGGCTTGGGCGTCATCGTCGCCTGCCAACAAATCGGCCAAGTGCGCCTGCGCAGCGGCGTGATTTTTCTCGGCGGCTTTGGTGAGCCATTCCTTGGCAACTTCCAAATCTTTTTCCGTGCCGCGCCCCTGCGCGCAGCGGAGGCCAAGGTTGAATTGCGCGGCGGTGTTGCCCTGCTCGGCGGCTTTACGAAACCAACCGACGGCCTGAGCTTCATCGGCGTCCACCCCGGTGCCTTCGGAGAAGCACACGCCCAAATTATTTTGTGCCAACGCGAAACCTTGCTCGGCGGCTTTCGTTAGCCACGCCGCGCCTTCCTCGGGATTGGTGGGCGCGCCGTTGCCGCACACGAGTCGCCAGCCAAGGACGGCTTGGGCGCGGGCGTAGCCGAGTTCGGCGGCTTTACGGTACCACTTCAGCGCGGCTTTGAGATCCGGCGCGCCGAGGGCATCGCCGGTATACAACAGGGCGAGATTATTCATCGCGGGAGGGAAGTCGCGCCGGGCGGCTTTGCGATACCATTTTTCGGCCTCCCTGGCGCACTTCTCATTAGCCTCCCCGCCATCTCCGTTGGCGAGCTTCACGGCGAGCAAAAACTGCGCTTTGAGCACGCCGTCTTTGGCTTGCGAGCGCAATTCTTTCAGTTCCGCTTTGGCGGTTTTTTCTGCCTGTTTGTCTTCGGCCATCAGTGCAGTTGGTATTTTTCGCCGCGGGAACAAATGAATTGCACGCGGAAAACGGTCGTTTTTACCCGTTTTTCACGCAAAAATCCAGTCATTCTCCTTGGCAATTGTATTTGTAATAATAGAGCAGCACTTGTGCCAAAGTTTGTTTTTTTTGGGAAAACCCACAAAAAACCCCGCCCCCGCCGAAGCGAGGGAGGGGGGAAACAGGCAGGTTGGGTAACCCGTTATTGTCTGTTTTCTAATTCTTATTGACGGTGCGCTTTTGACGTTTAAGGCGGGCTTCAAATGTTTCCTCTTCGCCGTCGCCATCAACCACTTTGATAATCGCCAAGCCGGTGGCGGTGGTGATAAATTCGACGGTGGCATCCCCTTCGCCTTCTTCGTCTTTGGACTTCACCGTGGCGATCAGGCCTCGCTTGGTGGCGTTCCATTTGCCGACATAGATTGGGCCGCCCTTTAAATCTTCGAAGGGGGTGACGGTGAATGCGCCATCGGGTTTCACTTGCAGGGAGAGACGCTCTTCATCGAACCATCCAGTGTACACGCCGGCGGGGCCTTTGCCGGCCAGTCGTTTGTTGCGCTTGAATTGGGGCATCCCGAATTCCTCCACTTCGCCATCGGGCGAAATGATTTTTACCAGAACAAGATCGCCTTTATCCAAATTGAACACCCCCGTGCCTTCGTCGCCGGTGGGGTCTTTGAGCTTGACGGTGAGCGTGTTGCCATCGCGCTTCCACTTGCCGCGCAGCGTGAACTTGGGTTGCTCGGCATTCGGCCGAACGATAATGGAGCCATCGGCTTTGAGAATCGCGGTGGCTATATCGCCTTCGATTTCGCCTTTGTAAGTGCCGGCGATGGGCGGTGCTTTTTTATCCGCGCCAAAGACCGTAAGGCCGAGGGCGAGGGTGAAGGTGGCGAACAGATTTACTCTCATCATTAGATTTCCCATCCGGCGCGATAGTCTTTTGTGGCGAAGGCGGTGGCTTTGGGGTTTGATGATTGGAGTTTCTTTGCGTTCCAATCAAAGCCTTCGCCGACGCGCATTGCGATGTTGCCCAACAGGATGGCTTCGGTGAAGTTGCCGGCGTGGTTGAAATTGGAGAGCGCGAGTTCGGGGTTGTTGGCCTTGATGGCTTCGGCCCACTCGAGTTTCATGCCGTCATCGCCTTTGTTATTGCGGGCGAGCACGGGGTCAGTTTTTTTGAATTCCGGCGCTGCTTTGCCGCCGGGCATGGGGAGGAGTTTCCACGCGGCGCCGTAATCGTTGGGGGAGTATAAAATGCCTTTGGTGCCAACAATGAGCGAGCCGCTTCCGGGAGGATTGTTGCCGTGGAAAAGCTCGGCGGGCGGCAGTTTCTTTTTGCCGTTTTGCTTGCCTTCATACCAAAAGAAATCAACCGGCCCGCGGCCTTTGATGGCGGGGAATTTTAGTTTGATCACGGCCCACGCGGGAAAGGTCTCCGGGTTGATGGGGCCGACGGTGATGGGCTCGACCCACGTCGGTTGCGTGAGGCTACAACCCATATAAGCGAGGTTGGCAGTGTGGCAAGCCATATCGCCCATCGCACCGGTGCCGTAGTCCCACCAGCCGCGCCATTTGAAGGGATGATAACCGGCGTTGTACGGGCGCATCTTGGCCGGGCCAATGAACGAATCCCAATCGACGTGGTCGGGCACGGCTTGCTCGGGTAATGCCTTGGTAATGCCCGGCGCTTGGGGCCACACGGGACGGTTGGTCCACACGTGGCATTCTTTGATCGTGCCTATGGCGCCAGACCATAACGCCTCAACGCCTTCGCGCATACCGGTCATCGAGGTGCCTTGGTTTCCCATTTGGGTGCACACTTTATTTTTCTTCGCCTCGAGGCGCATTTGTCGGGCTTCCCAAACGGTGTGGGTCAGCGGTTTTTGGCAATAAACGTGAATGCCCTGGCGCATCGCGCGGATGGCGGCGGGAGCGTGCGTGTGGTCGGGGGTGGACACGGTGCAGGCGTCGATCTCCTTGCCCATCTTGTCGAGCATCTCGCGGAAGTCGGTAAACTTTTTTGCCTTGGGAAAATTCTTGGCCGCGCCGCCGCCACGTTGGAAGTCGACATCGCAAAGCGCTACCACCTCTCCAATTTTACCCGCGCCGTTGATGTCGCTGCCGCCTTTGCCACCCACGCCGATGCCGGCAACGGCAAGGCGTTCATTGGCGCCAAATACGCGGGCAGGGAGAAAGTTCACTGCAATGGCCGAGGCCGCGCCGGCTTTGAGGATGTCGCGTCGGGTATAGGATTTGATCAATGTTTTGTGTGACATAAGAACGTGTGTGGCGGCCGAGTATCGGCTGTGCGCGAGGATGCGCAAGGGTTTTTTTGTTGAACCGCCAAATCCCCAAGTCGCCAAGTTTATTGTTTTTCAGCGTCTTTGTGATTTCGCGGTTCACCCAATTTACCAACCCCAGCCTTTGCGGGATTCGCGACGGACAAATCGGTTGGCCCTGGCGGTTTTGGCGATGCTTCTTGGGGATCCCGCTCGAGCGGGGCGTTGGCGCGGATAGCATGGTTTCCGAGCAACATCACCTCGATGGATGGACCGGCAATCTCGAAGCGGCTCAATGGCGCGCGGCCTTTGCCGCATGAGGACTGTTTGCCGGATAATTAAATCGTGCTGAAAAACTAAATCAACTGCCGTATCGGCTGGCTGTTGGTAATCGCGCGTTGGACATCGTCTGGGAGATCGGTTCGGAGGCGGAGGTTGGGGATATCGAGCAACGAGTGCATTACGGTGCCGAGGAGTTGATTGCTGGAAACCGGATCACTCGCAGGTTCGCTGACGGTTTTGTTAGACGCACCGATAATCTGACCCATCTTCAGACCGCCCCCGGCGAAGGCGAGAGTGCAAAGGTTGCCCCAGTGATCGCGGCCACCTTTTGAATTGATCTTGGGTGTGCGGCCGAATTCGCCGGTGATCACCAGCAGCACTTTCTCATAAAGCCCGCGCCGGATGAGATCCTCGATGAACGCGCTGGCCGCGCGATCGACCGCCGGAGCCTGCACCGGCATCCCGTCGGTGATGGTGTATTCCTTGCCGCCGCCGTGCATATCCCAGCCGGTGCAGGTGACGGTGACGAAACCGCAGCCGGCCTCGACGAGCCGACGCGCCATGAGCATTTGTTTGCCGAGCGCGACGGGTGAAAACTGTTTGGCGTAACTGTTGCGTTTCATCGTGCCGGCGTCGGGTTTGATGCTGGCCGTGTCATAACGGGCAATCGTGCGTGGGTCTTCTTTCGTTAAATCAAACGCCGCACTCATGCCGCGCAGCACGATGTTGATCGCCTGCTGTTCAAAGGTGGTGGCGCTCTCGATTTGGGCATCCACACGCCGACGCAGGGTATCAAAATTTTGCAGCAGCTCGCGGCGGTTATCGAAGCGGCCACCGGGCAAATTCAGTTTCATATCCTCCAGTAGCGTGCTGCCCTTGCTGGGATCAAACGCTTTGTACGCTGGCGGCAGTGAACCGGTGGCCGTCACGCGCTGGGGCACAGCACTCAGTGCTTTGTAATCCGGGCTGATGGCCGCGGGGATAAGAATACTGTTGTTGGGCAGGCCGGTTTTGGGATTGGTGATCCCCGCCACCCGCGCATAGAGGCTGGCCATGCATGCGCCGGTGGGATTACCGCCCGCAGCCACGTGCAACGCGGCCGGACCGTGACTGCCAATGCCGTGCCGATAGCTGCGCACCACGGCCATCTTGTGGGCCAGCTTCGCGAGCATCGGAAAATGGCTGCCAAAAGTGACGCCCGGCAGGCTGGTTTTCACCTCGCCAAACATCGCGCGATACTCGCGCGGCGCAGACATCTTGGGATCAAACGTTTCCACTTGCGACGGGCCGCCTTGCAGGTTCAGCATCACCACCGCCTTGTCGCGCACAGTGCCGCCGATTTCTCCCGCCACCCCGAGCATGTTTGGCAGCGTCAACCCACCCAGGCCCAGCGCACCAATGCGCAGAAACTCCCGCCGCGTAGCGCCTTCGCAGGTGTGTGTGAGTTCATTGGAGGTGATGCGAATCATAATTTGTCTTTTTACCGATTATTTGGACGGTGCCGAACCACCGTAAACTCATTTTTTCCAGCGTGCAAAAATCGATTTCCAATCGGGCTCATTCAGTTGCACTAAAAGTTTAACAGCAGCTTGCCGGTATCCTGACAAATCGGCATCGGCAAAGTGCCCACGTCTCAACCGAGATTCGCCCTCCGCGAAAAGCCCGCACCCGATCCATTACACTGCCCATCATCGTTAGCACTCCGATGCTGCGTTGAGATTTCCTTGGCCTCAAGAGAACCTTGCGGTTATCAATCGCTGCGTGTTTGATTATTTGCGCGATCATTCTTTTCAATATTTCGGCTTCGACTGGGCGGCCATGGTTTTTTCATTCCTCTCCATTTATTTGTTGGGAAACCGCAACCGCACCGGCTTTATCATGGGGATCATAGCCAATTTGTTTTGGTTCAGTTACGGACTGCTCACGGAGAGCGTCGCCAATATGTTGTGTTCCGCAATCATTACCGTCCTTCAGGCCCGCGGCTGGTACAACTGGAGCAAAAGCGAAGCCGAAGCTGAATCGAACTCAAAATCCGCTGATGCGTGATAGCTCGACATTCGATGCAATTTTGCCTAGCTTCGAACCCGTTCCGGATGAACCGGATCACCCAAACGCACTATGAACTCCCGCTCATTCCTCGCCGCGCTGGCGGCCGCCTTCGTTGTTTTTGTCTGGCAATCCATTTCGCATATGGCCCTGCCGTGGTTTCACGATTCGCTCAACAAATTTGAAAACGAATCCGCGATGGTGGAGGCGATCAAGGCCAATGCCAAAGCCGATGGCGTGTACCATTTGCCTCAAGCCGACATGAATGATAAAGCGGCAATGGAAATTGCAACAAAGCAAAGCGAAACCGGCGTCTCGATGTTTCTCGCCGTGCGGCTTAATGGCCGCAGCTCCTTTGGCGTGTCGCTGGTGTACCAGTTTGTTTTCAATCTCCTCGGCGCGGTATTCGTCACATTTTTGCTCACCAAACTTTCACACTCGGGCACAGGCTGTCGCGTGGGCGTCACGGTGTTCTTCGCGCTGTTCGCCGTCGTCACCGCCATCCTCCCCAACTGGTCGTGGTGGGCCTTTTCCAATTCCTTCACCGGCTTTATGGTGTTTGATCATCTCGTGGGCTGGACGCTTGCCGGCTTCGTGCTCGCCAAGCTCGTACCCAAAAATGATGAGGCCGAACCGGCTCAGGAAGAATCCGAGTAAATTTGTGAATTCCGTGTCTTGCCTCCAAACCCATTGAATGGTTGCATTGGCGCACACGTGAAACGCATTACTCTTTTTCTCTTGGGGCTGCTTCTGCTGCCATCACTCTCCGCCGCACCCGCCGGCAAACGACCGAACATTTTATTCGTCTTCACCGACGACCACGCGGCGCACGCCATCAGCGCTTATGGCTCCAAGATAAATACCACGCCCAATATGGATCGGCTGGCGAAGGAGGGGATGCTTTTTGAAAAATGTTATGTGAGCAATTCCATTTGCGGGCCAAGCCGTGCGGTGATTCTCACCGGCAAGTATAATCACCTCAACGGTTACTTCCGCAACGGCCTCACCTTCGATGGCTCGCAGCTAACTTTTCCCAAATTGCTCGGCAAGGCTGGCTACGCCACGGCGATGATCGGCAAATGGCATTTGAAAAGCACGCCCACAGGGTTTGATTACTTCGACGTGCTCGTCGGCCAAGGGCCTTATTATAATCCGCCCATGAAAACGACTGATGCGGAAGGCAATGTCGTCACCGTGCGGCACACCGGTTACACGACCGACATCATCACCGACAAAGCGCTGGCGTGGCTCAAGAATGATCGCGATCAATCCAAACCATTCATGCTGATGTACCAACACAAAGCTCCGCATCGCAACTGGCAGCCGGGGCCCAAGTATTTGAATATGTTCGATGGCGAAACCATCCCCGAACCGGAAACTTTGTGGGACAATTACGAAGGCCGCACCTCCGCCGCACACAAACAAGCGATGACCATCGCGCGCCATCTCAGCCCCAACGATCTCAAACTCAACGCCGCCCCCGGCAACCTCACGCCCGCCCAAAAGAAAATCTGGGACGCCGCTTACGGCCCCAAAAACGAAGCCTTCCGCAAAGCCAACCTCCAAGGCAAAGCGTTGGTGAAATGGAAATATCAGCGCTACATCAAAGATTACCTCCGCTGCGTGCAAAGCGTGGACGACAACCTCGGCCGCGTGCTCGATTATCTCGACGCCAGCGGCCTCGCCAAAAACACCATCGTCATTTACAGCAGCGACCAAGGCTGGTACCTCGGCGATCACGGCTGGTACGATAAACGCTGGATGTACGAGGAAAGCCTCGTGATGCCGCTGCTCGTCCGCTGGCCCGGCGTCGTCAACCCCGGCAGCCGCAACACCGACATTGTTTCCAACCTGGACTTTGCCGAAACATTTTTAGACATCGCCGGCGTAAAAATCCCCGCAGAAATGCAGGGCCACAGCCTCGTGCCGCTCCTCGAAGGCCGCACGCCCAACAATTGGCGCACGCATTTTTATTATCACTACTACGAATTCCCCGGCGCCCACAGCGTCGCCCGTCACTACGGCGTCACCAACGGCCGCCACAAACTCATTTACTTTTATCAAAACGACGAGTGGGAACTTTTTGACCTCGGCAAAGATCCCAACGAGCTCACCAGCGTCTACGGAAACAGCGACTACAAAAAAGTGCAGTCCGACCTCCTCGCCCAACTTAAACGCCTCCGCGCCCAATACAAAGTCCCCGAGCAAGACCCCGTCCGGTCACCCCGCAAACCCAGCCCAAAGAAAAAGTAGAGGCGCAAAACGTCGACACGGATTTATCATCCGTGTGAATCCGTGAAATCCGTACCTCACTCCCCGCGCAAGTAAGCCAGCAAATCGGCCAACGCGGCAGGCGGCAACGCGGCTTCGAGGCCGGGGGGCATTAGGGAGAGGCCGGTGCTTTGGAGGGTTTTAATGTTGGCGCGAAGGATGGTTTGCTCGGCGCCGATGGCGGTGCGCAGGGTGAGGCTGGTGGGGGTCTCGGCGGTGATGACGCCGGTGTGCGCGGTGGCGTTGCGGGTGATGATGACGTAACCGACGTACTTGTCTTCCACGGCGCGGTTGGGATCGAGGATGCCGGTGAGCCAATCGGCGATGGGTTTGCCGGCGAGCGTGGCGAGGTCGGGGCCGACGGGGTTGCCTTGGTTTTTGAATCGATGGCAAACGGCGCAGTTGGCTTTGAACAGGAACGCGCCGTCCTCGGCGTTACCATTGAGTTTTCCAACACCGGCATACCGGGCGATAACTTTGGCGCGGTTGGGATCGACTTTACCAAAGAGTTCAGTGGCGCGCGCGCGGAGGGTGGCGTCAGCGTGTTGGGTCAATTTCTGCCGGTGCGCGGGGCTGATTTGGTTCGCGGCCAAAGTACCTTTCTCGAGCGCGGCAAGGAGGGTTTGCGTCCACGCGGGCCGGGTTAGAAAAGTTTCAATCGCTTCAGCGCGAATAGCCGGGCTGAAGGTTTTCCAACTATCGAGCAGCGCGGAAACCAAATGCGGCTGGTGAACTTTTCGCAAAGTGGCGAAAGCAATTTTTTGAAGCGCGGGCGGATGCTCGGCGGCGAGCAATTTGACGAGCGTTTTTTTGTCGGCATCAATCGGTGTGAGGCCACGGGCAAGGAGGGGGATGGCGGCTTGGCGCTCGGCGAGTGTGGCATTCGGATTGGCGGCGGTGGCGCGGGCGTGATTGAACAGGGCTGTGGTTTTGTCGAGGGCGGCTTTGAGTTTTGGCGGAGCGGTCTTTTGGAAATCGATGAGGGTTTGGCCGCGGGCGTTGAGGGCGTCGAGGAGGCCGGCCATGATGGTGAGTTCGCCGGGCGTGATGCGGACGTCGGACGTGAGGTCAGCCAACACGGTGGTGAGGGCATCGAGTTGTTTGCCGGTGGTGGCGAGTTGGAGGAGGTGATTGGAGAGGTCGACGGGTGGGCGGCCTTTTTGGGTGAAGATTTGCTTGAGCATCGCGGCGGCGTGCGGGGCGGCAGAGCTTTTTACAGCCAACTGAATGTCAGCATTTTTCGGATGCTGCACGGCGAGGTACACGAGGCCTTCGGTGACGAGCTTGCCCTTGCCTTGGCCGAGCGTGAAGGCGAGTTGACGAAGGACGCGCGGGGATTTGTCGGCGAGGCATTGGCGGGCGAGGGCTTCGTGGCCGCCTTCGCAGAGGCGCACGGCGTGTTCGCGGACGGCGGCGTGGTCATCGCGCAGGGCGCGGGCGAGGATTTCTTTTTTGAGCGCGCCCAAGCCCGCGAGGGTGTGCAGGGCGTGGATGCGCGCTTGGGGCGAAGTGATTCCGCGCAACATATTGGCGGCAATGGAGCCCAGGCGCTGATGGGTTTTCGGGTCGTTGCGCGCGATGAGCAATCGCTGGGCGGTGTCACGTTGCCAGCCGTTGGGATGGTCGAGTGCCCAAACGAGTTGCAGCGTGGGCAGTTTATCGAGGCGCGGTACTTTGCGAAGCTTCGCGTCCTTGGGGACCACGCGCCAAATGCGGCCTTTGTCGTGGCCGGCGCGGAGGTCCACGCGGCTTTGCATCGCGGAGGGAATCCACTCGGGATGCTCGATGACGAGGCGGTACATATCGGCGATGTACAACGCGCCGTCCGGGCCGGTCTTGAGTTGCGTGGGGCGAAACCAGTTGTCGGTGCTGGCGAGGAATTCGCTTTTCTCCTCGCCCGCCGCGCGGTGGCTCTTGAAACTCACGCCGTCGGGCACGAGCACTTCGCGATGAACGAGATTGTGCACCGGTTCGCTGATGAACACGCTGCGCGCAAAATCCTTGCCGAACAAGCCGCCGCGATAAGGCGTGGCACTGTTGGCGCTGGTCACGTGGCCGTAGCTTTGCGGTTGATTCGGGCGCACCATCTTCGCGCTGATGGGGAAACAGCGGTTGCTGGAAAACGTATTGCGGCGCGTGGCCCCCACGGCGAGCTGCGGATTGCGCGCGAGGTAGCGCAACGGCACGTGATAATGCCACAACCAGTTGGGGTTGTTGTTGCCGAACCAGTTGCCCCAGTCATCGCGCCAGCGGCCGAACTGCGTTTGGCCCGCGACGGCCTCGAATTCGCCGGTCAATTTAAAACGAAAATCGCGCCCATTTATATTAGTGCGCGATCCCGTGGCTTTGCTGGTGATCGTGCCGCCGCTGTCGCCGTTGGCGGCATAAATCCAGTTGTCCAAGCCCAGTGCGAAGCCATTCATCCGATGCTGTTGATTGCCCTCGCGGAAGCCGCTGAAGAGCACGCGGCGCACATCGGCGCGGCCATCCCCGGTGGTGTCCTCGGCGTAGAGGATGTCCGGCGCGGCGCTGATGAGCACGCCCTTGCCCCACGGCATCACGCCATTAGGAAAATTCAGGCCCTCGAGAAACACCGTCGATTTTTCATAACGCCCGTCGCCATCGGCATCCTCCAGCCAACGCACCACGCCGCCGGGTTTGCCCTTGATGCCGAGCGGATAATCACCCATCTCGGCCACCCAAAGTTTGCCGTCCGCGCCCCAGTCGAACGCCACCGGATCGCGCACTTGCGGCTCACTTGCGACGAGCTGCACCGCAAAGCCCTCGCGCACTTGGAAGCATTGGCGACTTTCCTCCGGCTCCTTCGGCTTCGGCCCGCCGAAATCCAGCAACTGCTTAAACGACCGCCGATCCACCACATCCGGCAAATGCGCCGTGTCCTCGTTCTGCACCCACAAGTGCCCGCTATGAAACCACGCGCCATTATTCGGCTGCTTGCCCCCGCGCGAAATCATCGGGATGGCATTCTTGTCCCCGCGCTTCCCCTCGCGCGCCATCGTCCATCCCGGCTTCCATCCCAACCCCGGATTCACCCGCGTCTCCCAAAGATAAACGCCCCAGCGTTTTTCATTGGAAAAAACTATGTCGTCGAAGCCATCATTGTTGAGGTCGATGAAGCGGAGGCTGGGTTCGCGGCCGACTTCGTTAAAGATGGTAACATTTTCAGGAATGTTGAACGGAAACTTTTCCCATCCTTTTCTTTTGGGATTCCATTTGTGAATCATTGTTTTCGACATTTTGCCCGTTAACTTTGAGTTTCGTTTATCAATTTCATATTCAGCCGAAATCAATTCACAAACTCCGTCGTTGTCAACATCCCGAAACATGAAAACATCATCAAAATCAAAAGGCAGACTACCGGCAGCCCACACCCATTCTCCTTTGATGAACTCCCATTTGAAAACCGTTGGGACAACTGGACCTATTGAACTTGTGAAAATCACTGCACCTCCGCCCTTGCTTAACACGCCCATTTTTGCTGATTCGTTTGAATGCAAACCCCTTAGCGCCTGCAATATTTTTTGAGGAAATTTACCATCTGGAACCAACGCTTTACCGGCAATGGTTTTGTGCCCGAGAACAAACGACAATTCGAATGGGGTTTTAGTTTCTCGCCATTTGCTTTCCTTCGGCTTCCATTGGCGAGTGATTTTGGTTTTCTTGTTGGCAATCACCACGTCCATAAAACCGTCATTGTTTAAGTCCACGATTCGCACACCATTGTCCCAGCCGCGTTTATCGCGCAACGGATTCCCCTTCAACAAATTCTTCTCCAAACGCTCCGCGCATTCTTTGAAATTCAAAAACTTCACCTTCTTGCCGTACTTCGTTTGCGCGTAGTCGATGAGGGCGACGAGTTGGTCGGAGCTGCTCCAGCCGTGGGGGTGGAAGACGAGGTTCATCACGCCTTGTTTGCGCACGGTGACGTCGAGGGCGCGTTTCCAGTCTTCGAGCATCCGCGGGCTTTGATTGCCAAGCAGATTTTGCGCCTCCCAATCGCTCGGCACCGTGCAGGGAAATTCCCAGCATAGGCGGTTCACCACATAAGGATACGGATAATCCTCAATCGTGCCGACGTACGAACCCATCGTGCGCATCCCCTTGCGATGTTTGGGCGTGGCCTTGCGGGGGAGATATTTGGCAAAGCGCTCGGTGCCGTCCTTGTCCAGCACCCACTCGCGCGGGAGGGATTTATCCTTGGAGGTGGTGATGTTGAACACCGAGGAATCGATTTTCAAAAACCGCCCGCCCTCGCTGGTCTGGTTAAAAATCTCCGCAAAGAAGCGCGGGCTCAAACTGTTCATCGAATCGCAACACGGCATCCGATAAGCGACCGGTTTGTTCCCCTTAATTTGACTGAGCAAATCCACCCCGCCGTGGACGACATTTGCCGCAAGCTTGAAATTGCCCTTCTGCAAAAGAGGACACGGATGCGTGAGCGTGTGCACCTCGATGCTCACCCCTTCCTTCAACCACGCCTGCACCTGCGGGTCATCCGGCGCAATGCGGCACGTCATAATACTCACCGGCGCGCGGCCATCGATTTTTTTCAAGCGCTCCAAAATCGGCCGCAAAAATTTCTCATACCCCGCCGCAGCCCGCATGTCATCGATGCCCAAAGTGACCACCGCCTCCACCCCGTCTTCCCCCACCCACTGCGGCGTGATGAGCTTGGGAAAATCCCGATGCGGATAAAACGGACTCGGATCATCAAGGTAAGTCAGACGATTCGCGGGGCTCTTGGGAATGTGAGTTTGAGCAACGGCCGGAAGGGCTAACGTAAAGAGAAACAGCAGCAACAACCGAATGGAATTCATCCATCAAAAGTAAAAGGGAAAAATTAGAAAGTCAAAGCCACAGAAAGGTGGGGCGTGCTGTCCCAGTGCGCCACGGCGGGGTGGGGACGCCCCGCCCTACTTCTTCAGCGAGGAGGCGGCCGTGACTTCCACTTTGAAGGCGTGAAATACTTCCTGTCCGCTGGCGTCGGTGAGGGTGAGGATGACGCTTTGGGGGCCGGGCTCCTGAGTGGCGGGCACTTGCCACGTTAGCCGATTGCGGCGCAGTTTCATTCCGGCAGGGCCGCTATCCAACGTGGCACGGGCGCGGCCGCGGGCGGAGAGGATTTGCAGTTCGTAAGTGTACGTGCCACCGGCGGTCACGCGCTTGGGTGGCACGGAACTGGCAAAAAGATAATCGACCCCCTTCTCTTTCATCACCTCCACCAACGACACGCGCCGGAGAATGAGCTCATCATTCGAAGGGGTAAGCGTGAGCAGGAGGTTTGCATTTGGAAAAAAATGGATGCGCTGATCGATTGGCAATCGCGCGGAGTATGCCCCGTGCAGTTCCTCAAGTTCGGGCAGGGTGATGAGGAGTTGGCGATCGTTCGCGGTAAAAAATGAAATCGATGGCTTCGCCTTGGGGCGCTGGCCGTAGTATGGCCCCGTGCCTTTGACGCCCATAATGTACGCGGGATGATATGTGGGCAAACAGCGCAGGCTATCAAAGCGCACCTTGTTGAGCTGCGTGAGTTCCTCCGAGAAAACGCCGCCGCTGGTGAGCACGAGGCTGCCACCCGGGTTGGGGATGAGGTAACCGGCACTGGAATGTTGGCTGCGCACGTGATGGGTTTTGCCAATCAAAGTAAGCAGCCGAATACCCGAAGGCGAAATGCCCGGCGCCCACGCGGTAAAGGAAGCGCCATCAAGCGAGGCGCGAATGTGCAACGGATGGCTCGGATGCGCCATCCAGAAATTATCCGGTTGGCCATACGAAACTTGCTTGAGCGTATCCGGATTATAAAAACGCGCGCCCTTCCGCGTGAGCAATAACGCCGGCCCCGCCGAGCCTGCGCCCATCACGAAAGCATCAATGGATGCCGTTTCCTCCAATGGCAACGTCAGATCCTTGTTGAATGACTTGAGATTCCAACGCTGGATAAGTTTATGATCGCGCGCCACCATCAACAACTTGTCCATTCCGCCAGCCAGCAAAATGTCATCCGCGCCTATGCGGAGATGTTTCACAATTTTTGCGCGCGATACATCAAACACTGCCAACTGGCGCAGCTTCGGAAGATGAAAAATCAAATAACGCCCACCCCCAGCAGCCGTCACCGAGCTCGCCGCCGATGCCAGTTTTTGTTTGATCACGCCACTCTCCGGAAATTTCGGCGCCGACACGGGTGCCGCCATGACGGAGGTGGTGGATGAGGGAGCGCCACAGCCCAGAGCAGCAGCCAACAAAAACATCATCACGGGCTTCATACGGAAAAACGTAAAAGATGATACGCACAAAGTCAAAGCCACTTACCGCACCACGGCGCATTCTGGCAACGCGGCTTCCAGCTCGGACACACCGGCATCGGTCACGGATGTGGCGGTGAGCAGGAGCAAACGTAAGCCCGTAAGACCGGCCAACTGCTTGAGGCCTTCGTCGGTGATTTTTGTGTCGTACAAATAGAGTGCATGCAGTTTTGTTTCGCCGGCCAATTTGGCAAGGGCTGCATCAGTGACTGGCAGACCGCCCAGCCCGAGCCACAACAGATTCCCTTCCGCATCAAACCCGTGATCCACCGACAGCGATTCCAGCGCGGCTTTGAGATTCTCTTCTTGCTGAAGCGCGCGCAGCAACGGATCGACCACCGAATTGGTCGGCACGCCGGTTGGAGGGACCGCGGGTGTGTTCGTTTGAATCGGCGCGGGAGTGTTAGTGGCGATGTTGCCGCCGCCTCCGCTATTTTCCGCGGGCGGTGGAAGATCCTGCGGTTTCTTGCCCTTGAACGTCAGCGCCAATAAAACCACCAACGCCAGGCCTAGCGCGCTTAACGAAACGATGATGATTTGATTTCTGGACACAACTGCTGGCCTCCATTTAGGGCCAACCCAGTGTGCCTGTCCGCGGACGAAACGGCTAGGGAAACTTATTGCGCGGATTGAAACTCAACTGACAAACGTTGTCCCTCGGCCACGGCCTCGGGGATCATTTGGTCGGTCAGCACTTCCTTGTCACGCTGGGCCTGTCGGTGATTTGCCGCCGCAGCGAGGTTCAGCCATTTATAGGCTAGTACGAGATCCTGCTCCTTCCCGATGCCGTGCGCAAAGCACAGGCCCGCGTAGTATTGTGCGTCCACATGTAAATTTTCTGCTGCCTGCAAAAACCATTTCATTGCCTCCGCATCATCCTTTGGCACGCCTTCGCCCACCCGGTGCAAATAACCCATTTGAAATTGCGCATCGGCATAGCCCTGATCGGCGGCCTTTTTCATCCACGCGGCAGCGGCCTGATCATCCTCGAGCACGCCGCGGCCTTCGGCCAACATCAGCGCCAGATTGTAGCGTGCCTTCACCAATCCTTTTTGCGCTGCACGCTCGTAGTACATTGCAGCCAGTGGAATGTCCTTTTTCACACCGGTACCTTTTTCGAGCATCAACGCTAAATTAAATTGCGCTTCCGCCAAGCCCGAATCAGCAGCTTTTTGATACCACTCCGCGGCGGTGACTGATTGTCCGGCAATATCGTGCTGCAACCCCAAATTAAACTGTGCTTCCGGGTTGCCTGCCTCGGCTTTGCTCCGATCAATCGGTAGCTGAGTGTGGGTTGGAAGTGGAAACCCATTTGGCTGGGGAACATCAATTTCCGGAGCATCCGGCGTACCCGTGGAACCGCAACCCGTCAGGAAAAACGCCACGGCCAATCCCGCCGCCGCATCAATATTTAATTTAGTTTTCATGCCAAAAATGCCGCCCATGGAGTAGTGGGGACAGTAGCAAAAATGAAGACGCCCATCAAGCCGGAACGTTACAGATCAGTCCGGCGCGCCCATTTCCGCGCGCAACGCGTCGAGGTCACCCGGGCTCAATTGCCGCGCCACTGCATCCAGATTCTTGCCCGCCTTTCGATCGCCCTGATTCGCCGCCTGAAAAAAGAACCGATACGCCTTCAGCAAATCCTGCTCCACACCATCGCCGGAAAAATGCCGGGCGCCCAAATTATTTTGCGCCAGCATATGGCCGGCGGCAGCCGCCTGCTGCAGCCATTCCACCGCAACATCGTCATCCAGCTCCACGCCCATTCCCAAGGCGTGGCGCCAACCCAACTCATATTGCGCCTCCACCGCCTCCGCATCGCTACCCTCCGCCTTGGCGGTGAGGGCTTCCAGATTAACTTCGTTTTCTTCCATCATTAACGGTGCTCGGACAGTTTGGAATTATTGCTTGCGGCTGTCCATCACGAAGGTGACGGGGCCATCGTTGATGAGGCTTACGTCCATCATCGCGCCGAACTCACCCGTTTGCACGGGCACTTCCAGCGAGCGGAGTTGTTCGCAAAAATATTCGTACAAACGCTCGCCCTCCGCCGGCTCCGCAGCCGTGGTGAAACTGGGCCGCCGTCCTTTGCGCCAATCACCGGCCAAGGTGAACTGGCTGATCACCAAGGCCGCACCGTTCACGTCGCGGATGGAACGGTTCATCTTGCCATCGTCGTCATTAAAAATCCGAAAGCCCGCGCTGCGGTCGGCAAGAAATTCAGCATCGGCTTCGGTGTCTCCCTGAGCAACACCCAGTAGGATAACCAAGCCGGTTTCAATTTCACCGATAACACGATCTTCTACAGTAACCTTGCCTTCACTAGCACGTTGCAGTACGGCAATCATTAACTCCAGTTAAGCCACTCTTTGAGGGTAAGAATGTCTTTTTTGATGGCCGCAATCTGGTTGGGCACATTTTCCTTGGTGAAGGGTTTCAGGTATTCCACGTGCAGGTTGATCGGGCCGCTGTATCCGCTCTTAATAAGTTGACCCGGGTATTTTTTGTCGACTATCCCCTCAGCGAGCGAGCAGTTATCACGCTTGTTATCTTTCCATCGGAAACTTTTAACATATAACGCTCCGATTCTGGGGCGGAGCAAATTCGCGTGCAACGGCCACGCGCGCGTTCCCTCGGCGGTGGCATGGCTCATGTCAAAACCAACTGCCAGATGCTTCGGGTCGTGAGCTTTGAAGAGTTCATGTAAATCCCACAAGGGAGCACCGACATAGTTGCTGCCCGAATGGTTTTGGTAGATGGCCTGAAGTCCAAGTTCCTTGTTGAGTGCCACCAAATTCTTAAGAACGGGCCGCAGCTCATCCATCTGGCCTGTGATCGGTTTTTTTAGATCATACTTATGATAACCCATCCGGTATCGTTTAACCCCAAGTTTGGCTGCCACCTGTAACTGCTGGATATTTAATTTGTCATCAGCGTTATTGATGCCCGAAGCCATAATGGTCATCTTCAGTCCGCGCTTCTTTAGGGCAGCCATCATTTTTGGTAACTCATCAGGAACCTGCTCAGGTGTGATCTGTCCGCCTGGCCGGATGGTTCCTTCGATACCATCAAAGCCCAGTTCAGCAATCAGATCGGCCAGATCATCATAACTGAGCATTTGGAGTGGCTTGGTGAATACGCAGAAGGGATTGCGTCTTTTCTTCCCGAGCGTCTCGGCTTGCAACAAAGGCGCAGAAGCAACGGCAGCTGCGGAGGTGGTGATGAATTGTCGGCGATGCATACGGGGACTGTGCCGCGCCCGTACGCGGGCGGCAATCATTTAACCCTTTCCCTTCCCCCTACCCTCCCCCATAGAATGTCGCTATGCGCACGGTTTGTTTTTTGGCCCTCATTTTATTTGCCTGTAATCTTTCTGCTGTGGAGACACTGCGTCTACCCAACATCTTTGGTGACAAGATGGTGCTGCAACGCGGCAAACCCGTGCGAGTGTGGGGCTGGGCCAAGCCAAATGCGGAAGTAACGGTGGCTTTTGCCGAGCAAAGCAAAACCACCAAGGCCAATGGCGAAGGCCAGTGGACACTGCAACTGGACAAACTTACAACCAGTTTCAAGGGACGCGAACTGGCAGTGTCTTCCGCTGCGGAAAAGATCACACTCACCAATTTACTCGTGGGTGAGGTGTGGGTGTGCGGCGGGCAGAGCAATATGGAGTGGAGCTTGCGCGCCTCACTCGATTCCGATTTGGAGGTTGCCTCAGTTGATGCCCCGCACATTCGCTTCATTCGACTGCCCCACGTGGCTTGGCCTGATCCGAAGGAAGATTTTCCGATTGCCAATGAAATCAGCAACGAAGGTAACTGGCGTCAGGCAATCCCGGAGCAGGTCGAGAATTGCACCGCCGTCGGCTATTACTTTGCCCAACGCATCAGCCGCCGGCTCAAGGTGCCTGTGGGGCTCATTGATGTTTCGTGGGGCGGCACCATGGCGCAGCACTGGGTGCTGAAAGATACTTTGAAGAAATTCCCGGAGATGCAGCCTTATCACGAACAATTTGATGCGGCGATGAAGGCATGGCGTGAGGGCGGCGGAAAAGAAGGTGCAGACAAACGTTACGCTGCTGATCTCAAGGCGTGGGAGAAGGCACGCGCAGAAGCCAAGGCGAAAGGTGAACGCGAACCGCGCCGCCCCAATCAAAACAACTACACCACTCCGGCTAATAAACGCCAACCCGGCGGCATGATGAATGGCATGATCCTGCCTATTTCAAAAATGACCATTGCCGGCGCGCTCTTTTATCAGGGCGAAAACAATTCCTTTGGCACCAGTTGGAAACCCTTTCACCGCACCTTCCCTGCAGTGATCACCGATTGGCGGCGGGTCTTTGGCAATGAGAATCTCCCGGTGGGGCTGGTACAAATCGCCGGCTGGAGCACCCGCCGCACCATGACTTACGACATGAACCACCACACCAATGTCATCCGCGAGATTCAGCACCTCACTTGGGTCCGCTTTAAGAACACCGGCCTTATTGTCACCTACGACACCAATTCCAATGGCAGCATTCACCCGGGCCACAAGCGCCCGGTGGGCGAACGCTTGGCACGCTGGGCCTTGGCTGAGGTGTACAAAGCCACGCCCCATAAATCCAATAAGCCCATTGAATGGCGTGGGCCAATTTATGCGACGCACGAGATTAAAGATGGCAAAGTCTATATCAGTTTCGAGGGAGAAACTGCGCGCGGTCTGCGCCTCAATAAGGATGTCGCCGAAGGCTTTTATATTGCCGGCAAAGATCAGGAATTCAAACACGGCCGCGCGCGCATTCAAGGCGCTCAACTGGTGGTGTGGCTTGAGGAGATCAAGGAACCAGTGGCCGTACGTTACGCTTGGAGTAACCTGCCCCATGGCACCCTGCTTAACCTCCGTGAATTACCTGCCTACCCTTTCCGCACCGACAACTGGCCGCTCACCCCACACCAATCCACTGGCTCCTATGAGGTGGATAAAATCAGTAAATAAACCGGCCATAAAGATGAAAATATTTATAGCGGTACTCGTTCAACCCTCCGCAAAGCTCAAGCTGTGGGAATTTGTAACGGGAGGTAATGTGTCCTCCCCCCCCGCCATCGGTTCTGATGGCACAGTTTACGTTGGGTCAGTTGACAAAAAAGTCTGCGCCATCAAGACCGATTCCAAAGGCCCCGCCAAAAGCCCGTGGCCCATGCGCGGCCAAAACCCCCAACACACCGGCCACGCGCCTGCCAAGTAATCTTTCAAAACCCGCGTGGACTCCGGTAAACCTCTCGATCAAGCCCTGATCTTTCGCACATGGCTGCCCCTAGCCGCCAGCTGGCTCCTCATGGGTGCCGAGCTGCCGCTGCTAAGCGCGGTGGTCGCACGCTTGGCCGATCCGGATGTGCACATGGCGGCATACAGTGGCATTGTGTTTCCGCTGGCACTGGTGATCGAGTCGCCCATCATCATGCTCCTCACTGCGTCCACAGCGCTGAGCCGCAACTCGCGGGCATATAAAAAAATGTGGCGGATGATGACGTGGATGAGCGTGTTGCTGACGGTCGTGCACGTGGCGATTGCATTCACGCCATTGTACGATTTCGTGGCATTAAACATCCTCAAAGCCCCGGCAGATATCATTGAGCCCGGCCGCATCGGCCTGCAAATTATGACACCGTGGACGTGGGCCATCGCGCATCGGCGCTTTAATCAGGGCGTGCTCATTCGCTTTGGTCAATCCGGCGCAGTCGGCTGGGGAACGGCAATGCGATTGGTCGCAGATGTGATTGTGCTGGCCATCGGCTTTGCACTGTACGACATCGCCGGCATCGTGGTGGCCACCGCGGCCGTGGCGGCCGGCGTGCTGGCGGAGGCGGCGTATATTCGCTGGAAAGTGCAGGCGGTGATCACCGGCCCATTGCGCGAAGCAAGCAACGGGAAAGGCCCGGCCATCACGCAACGCGAAGTGATTTTGTTTTATTTGCCGATTGCCTTCGCGCCTACGATTGGGTTGTTGGGCCAGCCGATGCTCACCGGTGCAATGAGCCGGATGGATGTGCCATTGCTCACGCTGGCGGTGTGGCCCACGGTGAACAGCCTCATCTTTATGCTACGCGCCGCGGGCATTGCCTACACGGAAGTGGTGGTGGCACTGCTCGACCGGCCCGGCGGCTTACGCCAGTTGCGGCGATTCACCGTGCGGCTGAGCCTCGCGCTGAGCGTGCCGTTGCTGGTTTTGTGCACGACGCCGTTAATTGATATTTGGTTCGACCGCTTTATCGGGCTACGACCGGAGCTCGCCGCGCTGGGCAAATCCGCGTTGTGGTTTGCGGTACTGATGCCGGCAGTCACTGCCTGGGCTTGTTATTTTGAGGGATTGCTCATCCACCACAAGCGCAGCGCGGCGGTTACTGAAGCGGTGGTGTTTTTCATCGTCACCCTGTTCGCCTCACTATTCTTTGCGGTGAAAAGCCAAAGCATGCCGGGGCTCAACGCGGCGGTGTGCGCCATGTTCATTGCCGGTGTGGCACAAACGCTCTGGCTTTGGCGCCGCAGCCACGGGATCGCTCAGGATTATTTGGCGCGATAAACGCCCGATTCCCGCCACGCAAAAACCGATTTTTCTTTCTACTTTTGGAATTTCATTTTTAATCGCGTTATGACCCGCCGCGAAGCCATCCTCACGGGCGCTGCCGCACTCACCGGCTGCGCCACGCTCTCCCCAAATCACACCGGCCACATCGATGCCCACAGCCATATTTGGACTGACGAGGTGAATCGATTCCCCTTGGCGCCCGGCAAGACGGTGGCTGACCTTAAGCCGCGCACGTTCACGCCCGAAACTCTCATCGCTCTGGGCGACACTGAAAACGTCACGCGCCACGTCCTCATTTCCCACGGGACTTATCACGGCTACAACAACGACTACTATATTCACGCCGCCAAGAAATCCCCGGGCGTATTTGCCATTGTCGGCGCGATGGATCCCGCGCTGAACCACATCCCCACCCGCATGATTGCCAACCGCAAACTCGGCATCACCGGCTACCGCATCCTGCCCAAAAACAATACTGACTGGCTTCAAGCCGCGCCTATGCAAACTATGTGGCGCACCGGCGCAACTGAACGCATTGCAATGTGCCCGCTCATCGACCCCAAGTTCATCGCCGGCCTCGGCCCGATGTGTGAAAGGTTTCCTGACACTCCTGTTGTCATTGATCACTGCGCCCGCATCGATACGCAGCATGAAACCGAACTGACCCAACTCTGCGCCCTCGCAAAACACAAAAACGTGCACGTGAAAATTTCCGCGTTCTACGCCTTCGGTGCCAAGAAACCGCCGTACGACGAGCAAATCCCAAAAGTCAAACGCCTCTTCGAAGTCTACGGCCCGCAACGCCTCATGTGGGCCAGTGACTGCCCGTATCAGCTCGGCGGCGAAAACACCTACGCTGCCTCCATCGCGCTGGTGCGCGACAAGTTGGATTTTGTAACCGCCGAGGACAAACGATGGCTCCTGCGGCGCACGGCTGAAAAAGTATTTTTCAGTTAAGAGTGATGCCGACTGAGCCGCTCCAACTTCTCGCCCCATAACTTCTGCGCCATTTCGCGGGCGGGCACGAACGGGCACTTGGGTTTGGGATTCGAGTGCGTGGTGTCCTGATGCCGCAGGGCGTACTGCGCGCCGGTAAGAACAGTGTCGCTACCCCATTGGCCCTCGAGCTTTTGCATAGCCGCATCCAGCGCGCCCCAGCGTTCGGCTTCGGTGCTACCCCAGAGCGTGGGCTGGGTGTCGAGCGGCTTGAGATTGTTGAATCCTAAACGGATCTGGCGCACCGGCTGCGCGTGCCCAGCCATCACTTCATCAAAGAGCCCCTCGAGGACCGTGTTGATCACGGAGTTGCGAAACTGCGGGTGATCAAAGCGATGCATCGCGCCGCTCTCGGTGAAATCCGTGAAACGCACCGTCAGGCTCAATTCCCGCGCCTGCAATCCCTCGCGCCGCAGCTGACCGATCATCCGCGTGCTTTCGCTGAGCGCAAAAATCAGCGCCGCCGCGTAGTCCGGCTCGTCGTACGGCAACGTGGTGCTGCTGGAAATCGTGGTGCGATCCTTCACTTCCAGGAGCAACGGCTCGTTCCAATGCCCGTTGGCGAAGAGCCAAAGTTGCTGACCCCAAATGCCAAACTTTTGTTTTAACATCGTCGACGGCAGGCGCGCTACGTCGCCGAAGGTCAAGGCGCCCAGCGCCGCCAGCGAACGTTCGCGGCGCTTGCCCACCCCGGCCAGTTCGCTCACGGGGCGGTCGGCCAAAAATTCCTGTTCTCGATCCGGCGGCACCTCCACAAAACCCGGCTTGGCCGCACTGGTTGCCAGCTTCGCCATCCACGTGCTGCGCCCCAACCCAGCCGAGACCGGCAACCGCAGCTCTGTTTGAATGCGGTCCCGCAGGCCGTTCACATAATCCGCCGCCGTCGCCTCCGTGGTGTCGCGCCACACATGCCGGTCCATGCTCGTGAGGTCGAGGAACCCTTCATCGATCGACATCGGCACCAGCGTCGGCGTGTACGCCTCCATGATCTGGAACATCTCCTTGGACAACCGCCGATACTCGTCATATTGCGGCTTAGCCAGCACCCCGTGCGGGCACACGCGTTTGGCCTCGAAGCACGCCATGCCCGTGTGAATGCCAAACCGTTTTGCCTCGCGATTGGCCGCGATCACAATGCCGTCCCCACGTCGACCGCCCCCCACCCATACCGCGCGCCCCGACAACGAGGCATCTAGCGCCACCTCGCAACTTGCGAAAAAGGTGTCGCCATCCACATGCAAAATGCGACTGGGCAGCCTCGAAACCATCGGGGAACACGTCCACTCTCCGCGCAAAACCGCGCGCTGTCAAACGTGCCGCACAAGGTGGGACAAATGAGGTCTGAGGGAGTTCATTCATCACAGAGGCACAGAGACTTATTCGAAGCAAATCCCTGTGTTTTCTGTGCCTCTGTGGTAAAAATTATTTTTCCCGCGCCACCTCGAACTGCCGATGCTTGCGTTTGGCTTGGCTGACGGTGAAGCCCGGGCTGGCGTTGAATAGATCGGCCAACCGCCCGGCCACGGCGGGGTTCACAACCTCGCGATGGATGTGCAGTAGATATCGCACGCGCAAAGGTTTTTCCTGCCGGATCACCACCGGTTCATGCCGGCACAACGAAGCCCCCATCCAGCCGTCTTCGCGCACGTGCCAGTGCGAAGGATAGCTGGGATTCGCCTCGTGATCGAAATACGTAATCCCCTCGGTCACCGCCACGCGTTTGCCATTGCGCCGCGCCGCCACTGCACCGGTGTAATCCATCCAGGCCGCCGATTGCCCAAAGATCGCGGGTTCGCCTTCCGCCCCTTCGCTGCTGGTAATCTTGCCATCGCCCCAGTACGCCGCCACTCCCGCCGCCACGCGCACCGCGAACAATCCAAAATTGCTTTGCTCCAGTGTCACGGCCGCGGCCTTGGGCGTGAAGGTAGATTGCAATTCCAGAAACCATTCGCCCGCCGGCCCCGGCCGCACGGAAGTGACCATCTCCTGCTCAAGCACTTCGCGGCCGGCCTTGTTGATCCAGCCTGCGCGCGTGGCCATGATCGCCTCGTGATCGCCATCGGCATAGGCCAACCACTGGCGTTGACGGATTTGTGTGCCGCCGTTTTCGCTCCAGTAATCCTCGCCATCCACCTTTGCGTGCGCCCACCACACCGAGCGGTGGTGATCATGATTCTGCGCGCCCGGATGCCCCATGCGCGTAAGCGTGTCGCCCGAGGGGCCGATCAGCGGATAAAAAAACGGGCGCGGATATTTCGCATCAAAATGCCAGCGCGTCCGCTCTTCGCCATCGATTTGTAGGGAGACTTGATGATCCGGAAGCGGAACAACCTGACAGGTGGGCAATTGGAACGGCATGGCAAATTGAGACACGGATTTCCCTGATTATCACGGATTATTTTTGGGGCTTTCAGAAGTGGTGGCGGGTTGACAATCTCTGAGGTTGGCGCACCCTCGGTTCATGAACCGCCGCACATTTCTGGCTACCGGCAGTGCCGCTGTCGCCACTTCCGCGCTCGCGCTGAATCCGCCCCGCAAACTGCGCGTGGGCGTCATCGGCCACACCGGCCGCGGCGATTATGGGCACGGGTTGGATACTGTTTGGCTCAAGCTGCCGGACACCGAAATCGAGGCCGTGGCCGATGCCCACATCAACGGCTTGGCCAATGCCCGCAAACGCCTGCAGGTCCCGCAGGGCTTCGCCGATTACCGCGAGATGCTGCGCAAGGTGAAGCTCGATATCGTGGCCGTCTGCCCGCGCCACGCCGATCAACATCACGACATGGCCCTCGCCGCCATCGAAGCCGGTGTGCGCGGCATTTACATCGAGAAACCTTTTGTGCGCACTCCGGCCGAGGTCGATTCACTGACTGCCGCCTGCAACAAGCACGGTACCAAAATCGCAATCGCCCATCGCAATCGCTGGCATCCCATGCTCGCGGTGATCGACCAGTTTATTGCTGACGGACATCTCGGCAAGATTCTCGAAATCCGCGGACGCGGCAAAGGCGACCGGCGCGGCGGCGGCGAAGATCTGTGGGTGCTCGGCTCGCATGTGTTGAATCTCATCCACTACTTCGGCGGCAAACCACTCACCTGCTCGGCCCGGATGTTTCAGGATGGCCAACCCGTCGTCGGCGCGCACGTGAAAGACGGCAACGAAGGTCTGGGCCCGTTGGCCGGCAATGCACTGCACGCGCGCTACGAAATGGAGCGCGGCATGATCGCCTACTTCGATTCCCTCGCCAACGACGGCACGCAAAACCACGGCTTCGGCCTGCACCTCGTCGGCAGCAAAGGCATCCTCGCCATCCGCAACGACCGCCAACCCTTCGCCTACTGGGTGCCCGGCAATCCCCTCGGCCCTTCGCGCGAATCGCGCCCCTGGACGCCCTTCACCACCGCCGGGCCCGGCAAGGAGGAACCGAATCTTCAGGCCGTGCAGGATGTGCATTCCCACATTACCCCCGCCAAAGATTTGGTCCGCGCCGTGCACGATGATCGCCAACCCCTCTGCAATCTGGACGAAGGCGGCATGACCGTGGAAATGATCTGCGCGGTATTTGAATCCCACCGCCAAAGCGGCCGCGCCGTACCCATTCCCCTCAAGGAACGCGGCAACGCACTGGCGAAGCTGAACTAAGTTTAAACGCTGAGGCCCAGAGAAATATCCGCTTCGCGCCTAGTGCTCTTCCTCAACGAGGCAGCCGTATTTGGCGAAAATGAAGGTGAAGCCAACGAGATAGGCGAAAAAGGGCACTTTCGAAAGGAGCCCTTCGCCATTGACCATTATGAGAATGGTCACGCCCATCCCAATACCCATCGCGCTGATGACTCCAAATGCCTTAAAAAACTGCATACGCGGCGGACTGTAGTCGAATGGGCGCGCGGTTCAAGCCTTATTAATAACGCACTTGCAGGTCGGGCCGTGCGGCTTTCAGTTCTGCCACGCCGGCATCGGTTACTTTGGTGGGGTACAGAAAAATCTGCCGCAGCGACCGAATGGCCGCAAGGTGTTGGAGGCCGGCATCGGTCACTTGTGTGTCGGCGAGGCTGATGATTCGCAGATTCGTGAGCGTCCGCAAATGCATTAACCCTTCATCGGTCACGCCTGTTTTGGCAAGATACAATTCGCGCAATTGCGTGTGCTTCGCGATGTCCGCCAAGTCCGCGTTGGCAATTGCTTTGCCGGAAAGATCGAAATAAGTAATGCGCCCGCGGTTATCTTTTTTCACACCGCCCTCGCCCGCTTGAGAAGTTAACCATTCATCGCCGCCACCGCTTTTGCCCGTGCCGCCCGTGGGTGTATCACAGCCGACTAAAATAAAAGCCATTGCCATTCCAACGAAAAAGACCGAAACAAAAAACCTCATCGCGCGAAGTTAACTCGACCAAGCCGCCGGTGCAATCTTTGATAAAAAGAAGATCAAAATAGAAGAGAGGCGGGCACCAGAAGATGGCAACCCGCCCCTCATTCGAGGCATGTCACAGACCATTGTATCCTCAACGAAATACTTGTCTGACTTGTTGGCTGTACTAAGCCCTCGATAATAATAGTAAAGCAAACGCCGTGCCAACCTAGGGCCATGCAAAAACCAATGGGGAAAACAAAGAAAGGCAAATGCGCATGAAAATTCACGCGTGAAGTTTGCATGTTCGGCGCAATAATTACTCCAAGCTAAACCGGCTCACGCCCGGATTTTTCATCTCAACCGGCTGCCTCATCAGCCTTGGGTTTTTCCAATTCCCAGCGGGCAAGTTTGTTGTGGCCGACGGCGAAGATTTGGTCAGCCTTTTCGCTGAGATTGAACTCGTGGATGTGCATCGGAGCTTTCTCGGAGCGGACGATTTTCATCGCCTCGGGATCAATAAATAGAAGCCAGCCGTTGTGATCGCCGCCGGCGGCAAGGAGCCATTTTTTCTCAGGGTGATATTCCATGTGTTCGACAAGCCCCTTGAACTTGTCGCCCGCCTCGATGACCTTGAGTGACTTGCCTTTTTCCCAGTCAAAAAATTCCATCCGCGACTTGGCTCCGAGGTGATCAATATTGCCAATCTTGCCGATCCCGCCTGCGATGAGCGTCTTGCCGTCGGGCGAAAAACGTAGGCTGCGGATGCCGCCGATGGAGTGGCGGCGCTGTTTGGGATCCCAAGTATACATGCCGGGCGATTCGCAGGTCTTCAATTGCTTGCCGGTGTTCACGTCCCAAATGACAATGTGGCCAGGCTTGTCGGCGGTGGCGAGCTTGCTGCCATCCGGGCTGAAGACGGCGCAGAAAAGCATACTCGGATAATTGTGCGGGGTTTTTTCCTGATGGCCGCGCAGCTCTCGGACAAGCTTGCCGGTCTCGGCATCCCACAGACGGCAGACCATGTCATCCGCCACGCTGGCAATGAGCTTGCCGTCAGGGGACGCCTCCACGCCGCGCAGCCACCTGGCGTGAGCCTTTTGGCGCCGAATCAGTTTGTCACTCTCGCGGTCCGTCCATGCAAGATGCCGGTCCCACGCGCCGGTGACGATGTGTTTATCCGTTAATGCCGTGCCCGTCACAAAGCTGCTGTGGCCGTCGCCTTCGCACCGCTTGGATTCGGGCTTATCGCTGGCGAGATCCACCAGATACAGGCCGCCGTCGCTGCTGCCCACGTAGCATTCGCCGCTTCCGGGCACACGCGCCATGCTAAAGCAAATATCGCTTCTGCCTATGTCTTTTTGGATTTTGAAATTGGTGTCGTTGTCGTCTGCCATCGTGTTTTTTTATGCGAGTACTTCGCGGATAGGTTTGATGCCCGGGTTGACCAGCGGGATGGGGCGCGCGCCGACGTGGTATTCTTTGTGATGGTCAATGCCTGCAGCCTCTAGAATGGTGGCAAAAAATTCGCCGGCGCCAACTTCGCCTTCGGTGACCTTTTCACCTTTGGCATCCGTTTTGCCAAACACCGCTCCTCCCTTCACGCCGCTGCCATGCAGAGACGCGCTCCATGCGGAGGCAAAGTGATCGCGCCCCAGGCTGCCGTTGATGCGCGGTGTGCGGCCGAATTCGGCCATCGTCACGATGAGTACGTCGTCAAACATACCACGCTGCTTAAGATCGTCGATCAGCGCTGCGAGCACGCGGTCTAATTCGGGCACGAGTTCCTGATGGGTTTCAAAATTTTGCCCGTGGCTGTCCCACCAAGCACGGCTCACGCGCACAAAGGGCACGCCCGCCTCAACCATGCGCCGCGCCATCAGCACTTGCTCGCCAAACTGCGTGAGCCCGTACATTTCGCGGATTTTTCTCGGTTCGCCTGACACGTCAAAAAGTTTCTCACTGCTCATCAACCCGTGCACCCGGGCGTAAGCGGCGGCGTGGCTTTTCACCACCGGCAGTTCTCGCCCCTGTGCAAAGCGGTCGCTCAACAGCTGACGCAACTGCGCGCGTGCTTCGTGGTCGCCCTGCGTGATGGTGTCCAGTTTCTTGATGTTGGGCAGGGTGAGTTTTTCGCCGTCATGCAAATGAATGGCCCCATAACGCGCACCCAAAAAGCCCGGTGACACGCGCGCGGAATTTCGCCCCTCGGTGCTGGTGTAAAAATTAACGTAATCGGGAACCTGACTTTCCATTTGGCCCAGTTCGCGCGCGACCACCGCGCCGAGGTCGGGATACTTTAGGGTCGGCTCATCCTTGCGTCCGCGCATCATCATCTGCGCTCCTCCGCCATGGCCGCCGTCGCGGGTGTTGAGGGAACGCACAACACAGGAGTGCTTCATGCGCTTGGCCATTTGCGGCATTAGTTCGCTAATGCGTACGCCGGGGATGTCCGTGGCGATCTCGGCGAAGGGGCCACCGGTCACCGTGCCCGGCTTGGGATCCCACGTCTCAAGTTGGCTCGCGCCGCCCGCCAGCCACAGTAGAATGACGCGCTTGTTGCTCTGCTTCAGCGCCTTGGTCAACCCCTTCTCGCTAAGCGCATGCACTGCGCCCGTGGTGCCGACGAGTCCCGCCGCACCCATCGTACCGAGAAATGCCCGGCGGCTGACATCATGCTCCGCCGACCCGCAAAAATTATTGCCCGTTTTCATTTTAAAAACTCCCCATTTTGACGCCCGCGCCCGTGATTTCATTTAGGTCAATTTACCCGGAGACTCAGAGGACTTTCCGCTGTTCCTCCGAGGTGGAAAATCAATGATTGAACCGCATCTCCGCGCTGGTCAGCAGCGACCACACGATTTGTTTCCAAGCGCCTGTGAGGCGATCGCCACGGTCGCTGAGATAAGCTTCGACAGCCGCAATTTCCGCTTGGGTAGGTTTGCGGGAAAGGATGGTGAGCCAGGCGGTTTCAATGCGGTTGTCTCGGCCCTTGAGTTTCAAAATCATACCGACGAGCTTGCCATTTTCATTTAACAACTCGTTGCGCACACGGTCGTTGTTGCTGAAATAGAGTGCCTCGTCCACGCTGATTTGGAACAGTTCACGCGGCCTTTCAAATTTGGACGCCCATCCGTGCCCGCTTTTTTCCCATGCGGCGATGCGCTTTGCTTGTTCCTCCGGATTTTGTTTCGTGACATCGCCGGGATTCTGAACGGCGATGTTCAGTGACGCCCCGTATTGGTGGGGCGTTAACGCGCGTGGCAATGCCGCAGCAAAGTACACGGGCGCCGGCCGTTGCGAATCGCTCCAACGACTGGTGCGGGCGTACGCGTTGCTTTGAGCCAGCCCGCGAATGGTGCGGCGCAAATCATAATCGTGCTCAATCAGGTCGCGCGCCAGCCATTGAAGCAGCTCCGGATGGCTGGGCGTGTTCGCGCCATGCATTTGGTCCAACGGCATCACCAAGCCGTACCCGAACATCTGATGCCAAATGCGGTTCACAATGGCCCGCGCAAAGTAGCCGTTGTTTTCTGACTTCAGCCCTGCCTTCACCAATTGAGCCCGGCGACTGTATTTCGGCGGCGGGAGTGGTTGCTTTTCCTTTTTAAATTTCTCGTTGCGTTTCTTTTCCTCCTCTTTCGATTTTTTGTCGGGCTCCACGGATTGGGGTTCCTGGATTTCCGCGCCGGATAAAAAAATTGGCTTGGCCTGTTTGGATTCGCCTCGGGTCGTCGTGAAACTCACTTGACCGTATTCCCGTTCGCCAAAGTAATCGCCATTATCGTAGGTGCGGTTGAAAAATGATTTCATCCCAAAATAATTATCCTGTTTCCACGAGGGTACTTCCGGATGGTCATGGCAGCGCGCGCACGAAATATTCACGCCGAAAAATTTCACACTCACATCCACCGTCAACACGTCCGGATCCTTAACCCGTTCCTTGATGAACACCGCACCATCGCGCATGTTTTTATCCGTTTGATCCGCCAGAATGATCTCGCGAAATATCTGATCCCAAGTCCGACCATCCTTCAACGCCGTGGTCAGGTATTTGCCCATTTTGCTGTCCTGCTTGTCCATCAACAGCCAGTTCAGCTCCACCACCTGATGTCGCAGAAATGAATCCGATTTCATCAGCCGATCGATTAATTCGTTTCGCTTGGTTTTTGATTTCCCGGCGATGAAAGCGTTCAGTTCCGGTACGATCGGGATGCGTCCGGCCAAATCCAACGTGGCGCGTCTCGCAAATTCATAATCATCCGCTGCGGGGGCCGGTTTCACTTTGTCCGCCGCGAGCTTTGCGTCTACATAAAAATCAACCACCTCCGCGATCCCTTTCCCATGGGGCGCAATTGTTTTAAGGTCGATCCTGTCCCACCACGCTTGTTCCACTTTCACTGCACCTTCGGGGAAGACCGCACCGTGGGTAATCCAACGCTCGAAATCCTGAATCACTGCGGCCGGCAATTTCTCTTTCGGCGGCATTTCAAGGTCTGGAATCTTATGTCGAATTGCCTTGATCAATAAACTCTCGTTCGGTTTTCCCTCGGTGATGGATGGCCCTTCCTCGCCACCTTTAAATATACCCTCACGCGAATCGAGCTTGAGGTTTCCCTTCAATTTCTGCGCGCGTTCGGAATGGCATTTGAAACATTTCTCCGCAAGGATCGGGCGGATTTTTTCCTCAAAGAAGGTGATGTCTGCCGCGTTTGGTTTTTCCGCAGCAGAAAGTTGCAGAGTCAGCCCCACTAATAAAACCAGCGTGTATCGCATCACAAAAATTTCCCAACCGGCAACCGCCAATAAATCGACGGAGGCCCCTTGCAAATATTCAGGCCAATTAGCCGTCCGCACGTTTACACATTTGCAAATCCGCGAGTCATTTTTACCGATTATTCCACCACCCGCACCGGTTCGCCCAGCACTTCCATCCGCGGCTGCACGCCGAGGCCCGGCTTAGTGCTGGCGGCGAGGCGGCCGCCTTTGCGTTGTGGCGCGCCTTCAGCGAGGCTGGTGGTGACGTAGCTGTTGAAGTCCGTGGAACTGAACAGCAACTCCGGCGGCGTACTGTGCGCCAGCGCGGCGATGGCGGCGGTGACGATGTCGCCGCCCCAGCTGTCCTCCACCGTCATCGCGATGCCGAGGTCCACGCACAGGTCCCGCGCCTGCTTGAGTTTCGTGAGGCCGCCGAGTTTACTGATTTTCAGGTTCACCCCATCCATCGCACCCTCGGCATGGCCGCGTAACAGCGGTGCGAGGCTGTCGATGTTTTCATCCATTATAAACGGCAAATCCGTGCGGCGGCGGATGGCGAGGTTTTCCTCGTACTTGGCGCAGGGTTGCTCAATGTACACATCCACGTCGCGCACGGCTCGCACCACGCGCGCGGCTTCGTGCATCAGCCAACCGGTGTTGGCATCGGCCACCAATTTGTCTGAAGGCTCCAGCACGGCGCGGGCTTCGTGGATGCGCTGGATATCTTCATCGGGATCGCCGCCCACTTTGAGTTGAAACCGGCGATACCCTTCCTCGCGGTAGCTGGCAATGCTGCGCGCCATTGCTTCGGGCGATTCCTGTGAGATGGCTCGGTACAAAACAAAGTCATCGCCAAATCGGCCTCCGAGCAATTCGCAAACGCTTTGCCCACTCGCTTGCCCGAACAAATCCCAACACGCCATATCCAGCGCGCTCTTCACGTAAGGATGGCCTTGCAACGCTTTGTCCATCAGCCGATTGATGGGGCCAAGCCGCGTGGGGTCTTCGCCGATCATATGGGGCCCCAACTCGCCGATGCCTGTGCGCACGCCTTCCGCATACGCCGGCAAATAAAACGGGCCCAGCGGGCACACTTCGCCATAGCCGGTGAGGCCGGCATCGGTTTCGAGGGCCACCACGCTGCTGTCAAACACCGTGACGGATTTGCCGCCGGACCATTTGTAACTCCCCTCGTGCAGCGGGAGATCGACTTGATAAACTTGGATGCGCGTAATTTTCATTTAAACCGTTTACGAATGAGCAAAACGAGATAACCCCAAAAAGCCAATTGGCCAATCTGTTTTTCCAATCGTGGCGAGGTCAGCCAGCACTGTGCCCATCACGCTGGCGAATTTGAAACCGTGCCCGCTGAAGCCGCACGCGAGCGTGACGCGTTCGTGCGCCGGATACCGATCCACAATGAAATGCCCATCGGGCGTGTTTGTGTAAAGGCACGTACGCTGTTCGATCAAGGGCCCATCACCGGCAGGTAAATGGCGGGCGAACACGGCGCGCACTTCTTCCGCATCGGCGGGCAATGGCTCACGCTGCGCCGCCGCCGCTGTGGTAACCGCACCCGGGCAATGCAGCGCTGCTTTCAACCCCGGCCCTCCACTGCCATCGGGCGTGTGCGGGAAGCCGTAGTAGAATCCCGGCCCCGCGTGATCAATAGCCCACACGGGGAAGCGATCGGCGGTGAAGGAGACGAGGTCGGGCGGTTGCGTCCAGCCGAGCACTTGACGCGTAACGGTGAGCGGCAAATCGCGCAGCACCTCCGGCGTCCACGCGCCCGCGGTGAAAATCAAATGGCCCGCCGCGTACTCACCTTGGGCCGTCCGCACGGTGACGCCTTGCGCGGCGGCAGCCCAATCGAGCACGGGCTCGTGGCCACATAGTTTCGCGCCGTGGCGTTGGGCCGCTTTGACCATCGCCAACACGGCAGCTTCCGAAAGCACGTAACCCGCTTGCGACTCGTGAAGTCCCACAAAATTTTCCGGCAAACAAAATTGCGGCCATTCGCGATGCAATTCGGCGCCGGTGAAGCGCGTGTGTGGTAGCTCGTGCATTTGCGCGGAGGCCAGCGCGCCGGAAAATAATTCGCCCGTTTCCGGGCCCATATATAATGCGCCGGTGAGATGCAAAAATTGTTGGCCGCATTCTTCGCCAAGTTTTTCCCAGCGCCTGTACGCACCGCGCAGCAACGGCACGTAATCGGGATGCTCGGAATACGAAAGCCGAATCGCGCGAGTGCGACCGGCAAAGGAGGCAATCGGATTGGGCAGCGCGCCGGCCCCGAGCCCGAGCACCCGCACGCCGCGCGCGGCCAATTCACTGCACGTGGCGGCGCCCATTGATCCCACGCCCACCACGATCACGTCATACGCCATGCTCGCAGCTTAGCGCGGAGGAAGGTACGCCGTGAACATTTTTCTCCAAAAGCCCGGAATAGGAATGGACTTTTTGAGGATTCTGTTTATTATAAAGTCTCCTTTAGAGAAGGGGGCGCGCGATGACGATTCACCGATGGACCATTCTGTTCGGCTTGCTGCTGGTGGCGATCGGCGTGGGGGGCTATTACTTCTCCGGCGCAGAGCAACCCATGGCGCTGATTCCGGCAGTACTGGGGGTGGCAATGTTTGTGTGCGGCGTGGTGGCGGCGCGGGGGGCGATGCGAATGCTGGCGATGCATGTGGCGACAATGATTGGAGTGATCGGATTTTTAGGCCCGTTGGTTACCATTGTCAAAGATGCCGAAAACACAGCAACAATGTTGTCCAAGGGATTCACTTCCGCGCTGTGTTTGATGTTTGTGATGATGTGCATCAACTCCTTCCTCGAAGCACGCCGCGCGCGCAAAGCCGACAAAAACACGGAAGAAGATGATGAGGATTTAATCGGAGATGAAGAAATGAACACAGATATTCAGGATGAACAGGATTCATTACCCTGACTATCCGTGTTCAAACTGGTTTCAAAAAGCCCGTTTTTGAATACCTGCACGACCTGAAAACCGATCCGGATCAGTTGAAAAACCTCGCGGGCGACCCCCAGTTTGCCAAGCAACTCGCCGCCGCCCGCAAGCGTTGCGACGAACTGCGCGACAGTTACGGCGGAAAATTCAACCGGCAGCGCATCCTCGACCACCGGAACAATCGCGGCAAAAAGAAATAATCCGCGCTACTGTTTCTTCGGAGGATAAATCTTGTGCGGCTCGTGGCAGGTCTTGCAGTTGACCGCATCTTTTAAGGCGGCCAAATCCGCACCCCTGGCGGCTTTGAGCAACGTGCCGGTGCGCTTTTCGAAATCCTCCTGCTTGCCCTTGCGCACCTGATATTTGGCGAGGTTTTCCACGTAATCCACAAACTTCGCCTTTTGCTCGGCGGTCGCTGTGCCGTCCAGAATCAAATCCTTCAAATTGTCGTCGGCCTTAAAACCCTGTTGCATGATCTCCTTGATAGTGTATTCGCCTGCCGGCCCGGGCGGCGGCACCTTGTTGGCCCCACCCCTCCCCGTTGGCGCCGTGGCATTGCCATCGCCTTTATCCGCAGGCTTGGTGGTGTTCCCATCCCCACCGCCGGGCGGGGGATCCACCTGCTCGCCATCAATGGTGTCCGTCGTTTCTTGACTGCACGCGCCAAAGATCAACGCGCCCGCCAACACAGGTAAAGTGAATGAGTTAAAAAGAATCTTTTTCATAATGTGCACGGCGAAAACTTGACCACCCCAACGCCACGCGTCAACTCATGATTATTCCCGATATGAAATACAGTTGGCCTTGTCCCATCCATGGCGTACGCTGCCGCCCCGATGCCGGCCGCCTTTCCCGATATCCAGTTTAACGGCCAATTACGGCCGTCGCAGGCCGAAGTGGTAGAAATCGCCCGGCAACAATTGGCGGACGGCGAACGCCAACTCCACATCGTCGCCCCTCCGGGATCAGGCAAGACGGTGACGGGGCTTTATCTTTGGGCTGAGGTGATCAAGCAACCGGCGCTGGTGCTTTGCCCGAATTCCGCCATCCAAAGCCAGTGGGCGGCGCGAACAGATTTATTTTCAGCCGACGGCAAACCGTTACCCAAGCATTGGATCAGCACGGAGACGGAACAACCCGGGCTATTGACTTCGCTTACGTATCAGTCCGTCACCCTCCCCTCGCGCGATGATAACACGCTGGATACGATGGCGGTTTTCAGCTGGGTGGATCAGCTCATTGAGAAAGGGGAGGCCAAAGATCCGGCCGAGGCGCAGGTTTGGATCGAGAGCCTTCAAACGAAGAATCCCCATTATTATCACGATCGACTGAGTTTCTTTCGGAAAAAAGTTCGGGACGAGGTTTCGCTGGGAGGCGACACGATGAAATTACTGCACGCCTCCGCACTCGCCACGCTAAAGCGGTTGCGCGACAACGGGCTGGGGCTGGTGATTCTCGATGAGTGCCACCACCTCATGAGCCATTGGGGCCGGGTGATGGCCGCTACTAACGAATTTCTTGGCGACCCCATTGTGCTGGGACTGACCGCCACGCCGCCCGAACAGGCCGAGAGGGACACGGCCGATGCCAAACGGTACCGCGCCTATTTTGGTCCGGTGGATTACGAGGTGCCCGTCCCTGCGGTGGTCAAGGATGGTTTCCTCGCGCCGTACCAAGACCTGGCTTATTTCGTGCGCCCCCTGGGCGATGAGTTGGAGTACATCACGCAAACTTCGGAGACGTTCGACCAGTTGGTGGAAGACTTGTGCAACCCTCCTTTGGATGACAACGGGCAACCCGTGCGTGAGAGCATGATAGATTATACGAGCCGAGTATTGGCCGAGCGCGACCTCATTATCATGAAGGCGAACTCGTGGAATGATTTCGAAGCCCGCGCCTCGTCATTTGCCACGGCGGGGAGACTCCTGCTGGATGACCGCGGCGTTCCCCTGCCTGATGGAGTCCCGGATTTGAAGCTCGATCTCCTGGATAAAATTTATTGGGCCGATCCGCTGTCCCGGTTACTTCCCGTTCTCACATGGTACATCCGGCATGGCTTGCGGCGGTCGGACAACCGGGCGAACCAGATACTGGCCAAGCAAGCAATCCATCGCCTGCGCCTGTTGGGCACTCAGATTACCGAGACCGGCACCCAACAGTGCGCCTCGCCGGTATCGCGCATCCTCGCTTATTCACGCGCCAAGGCCCGCGCACTGATCCCCATTCTTCAGCGCGAACAATCCGTGCTAGGTGACGCCGTGCGCGCGGTGGTGATTTGTGATTACGAAAAAACCTCCGCCGTGAGCGCCGAATTAACCGATGTGCTCGATGACGAAGCAGGCGGCGCCATTGCCGCCTTCCGGGAACTCTTAACCGACGAGGCCACCGACGCGCTCGACCCGGTGCTCATCACCGGCTCCACCGTGCTGGTGGATGATGATCTGCGGCCGAAGCTGGAGAGTGCCGCCCGGCAGTGGCTAACGGCCAACAAATTCTCCGTGGACTTCGTATGGCACGAGACCGAAGGCTTTCACATCCTGACCGGCAAGGGTAGCGACTGGTGCCCGCGTGTGTACGTGGAGTTGATCACCGAGCTATTTCAACAAGGCATCACGCGCTGCCTCGTCGGCACCCGCGGGTTACTCGGCGAAGGCTGGGACGCCAACAAGATCAACGTGCTCATCGACCTCACTTGCGTAACCACGTCGATGACCATCAACCAATTACGCGGGCGATCGTTCCGGCTGGACCCGAACGCACCCGAAAAGCTGGCCAACAACTGGGACGTGGTTTGCATTGCGCCGGAATTCAAAAAGGGCCTCGACGATTACCATCGGTTTCGAAAAAAACACAAACATCTCTTCGGAGTGACCGACGACGGCTGCATCGAGAAAGGCGTGGGCCATGTGCACGCGGCGTTCACGGAAATCAAACCGGAGGGCGTGGAAGAAAACATGGTGGAGCTCAACCGCGACATGCTCGAGCGCGTGGACCAACGACCGCACTTCCGCAGTCTGTGGAAAATCGGCGAGCCGTATCATCCCGAGCCCATCCTGGCGGTGGAAAAAAAATACGGAGGCGGCTTGGGGTTCAAGGCACTGTCACCCCTCAGCCAGGAATGGACCGAGGGCACGCTCACCCAAGCCATTGGCCGGGCGGTGATTGGCGGGCTGGCCGAGGCCGAGCTGCTGGAAAACATCAGTTGGGCCGAAGCCGAGCGCAGCATTCACGCTGCTGAACGAACGGGCGGTTACGTACGCATTTTTCTGGAGAACGCAGACGAGGCCACTAGCCGCCTGTTCGCCCAAGCCATGGCCGATGTGTTCGGGCCCGTGAAAGACGCACGCTATGTCATCCAGCGCCAAGCTGATTTTGAATACTCCGAGAGTCGCTTCAAAGGCACTTGGCTCCTGGAGAAAACGCCCGAATTCATTTCCCGATTCATCGAGAAACGCTCCCAGGTCACCAAACGCCGCCGCACCGTGTTGAAGGTGCACGCGGTGCCCAAAATCCTCGCGCGCAATAAGGATCGCGCGTTGATTTTTCAGAAAAACTGGAACCTCCACGTCAGCCCCGGCAACGTGTGGTTCCACACTCACGACGGAACCAAAAGCATGCTTCAGGAGGCCAGCGAAAAAGACTGGCTGCCGGATTCAACCGTGCACCAGAAAGAAGTGTTTATGTAACTACGCCAACTGCCCGGCCAGTTGCTGGTGGGCGGTGTGCCACTCGTTCATCGCGGCGCGCAGCTCTTCGACGGCGGCTTCCATTTGGGCGCGCAGTTCGGCGAGTTGTTCCTTGGTGAGGTCGATTTTTTTCTGGGCGGCTTTGCCGTAATCGCCTTTGGCCAATTCCCATGCTTCGGCGGCGGCGTGCAGTTTGGCGCCGGCTTCGGCAAAGAGGGCCTGGGCTTTTTCACAAACGGGCCGGGAGTGGGCGGAAAGTTTCTGCTCCAGCATTTTGTTTTTCTGGCTGATTTCCGCGAGCATAATTTTTTCATTCGGCACACGCCGTAAATTGGATGCCATGCCGATTTTGGTGAGCAGCCATGCGGTCCATTTGGTGGGATCGAATTGCCACGGCTTCACTCCGTTGCGATAGTCGTGCTGAAATTCGTGATGGAAATTATGGTAGCCCTCGCCAAAGGTGAAGATGGCGGTGACCCAGGAATCCTTGGCCGAGTGGCTGGAGGAATAGGGTTGTTTACCAAGGTAATGGCAGAGGCTATTAATGAAAAATGTGCCGTGATGCATCGCCACCAAACGCGCGCAACCGCCAATAAGAAATCCGCCCAGCGCACCGATGGGGCCGTCGACCAGAAAACCTACGAGCGTCGGCACACCAAAACCAATGAGCACACCGAGGTGGATCCACCAGCGATGCTGCCACATCACCCATGGATCATTGGCCAAATCTTTCACGTTATCCATGGGCGGATCGGTCTTGGGCTTGAACATGATCCAGCCGATGTGCGCGTGCCAAAATCCTTTTTTGATGTTGTACGGATCTTCCTCGTGATCGACGTGTTTGTGATGGCGCCGATGATCCGCACACCAGCGCAGGGCTGAATCCTGCATCGCCGTGGCCCCGCCCAGCAGCGCCGCCATCTTGACGGGCCAGCGGACTTTAAATGAAAGATGCGCCAACAGCCGGTGATACCCAAAGGTGATGCCCATACCGGAAAAAATATAGAAGCCCACAAAGAGGCCGCCGTGCACCCACCAGTTAAGCTGCGCGCCGTATTGCCAAATGAAAACCGGCAGCACGAGCACCGTGATTGCCAGTGTCCCCATCAGCGCAATGAGATTTCCCCAGTGCACATTGTTCCGAACGAATTTACGGGTCTTTTCCATCGATGTTGCTTGGTTCCCTGCCAAAAGGCGCGTGGACGGTGAACAAATGGCCGAATAATGTAAACAAAAACATGCTCCCAATTCCGCCTCAACCACCCTAACCTCGCCGCAGATTCTAATGAACACTATTGTTTTCCAGCTGTTTTTACTGCTTATTTTGGCCTCACCCGCAATTCACGCCGCCGCGCCTAACGTCCTGCTGATCGCTGTTGACGACCTAAATGCTGATTTAGGCTGTTACGGACACCCACTGGTAAAGTCGCCCAATGTCGATCAACTCGCCCAACGCGGTCTGCGGTTTGATCGCGCGTACTGCCAGTATCCGGTATGCAACCCGAGCCGATCGTCCTTTATGACCGGGCTGTATCCGGAGCAAACCGGCGTGCTTTCCAATGCCGGTCATTTCCGGAATAAACAGCCGGACATCGCCTCGCTCTCGCAGCACTTCATCAACCACGGCTATTTTGCCGCGCGGATCGGGAAAATTTATCACTACGGCGTCCCCACCCAAATCGGCACCGATGGCGAGGACGACAAGGCTTCCTGGAACAAGGTTATCAATCCCATCGGCATCGACCGCACGCGGCAGGATGAAGTGATCACCCTGCGCGCCGGCTCGTACGGCGGCACGATGAGCTGGCTCTTGCTCGACAGCAAAGACGAGGAACATACCGATGGACAGGCCGCGCTCGCCGCCGTGAAGTTGATGGAGGAACATCATCCGAACAAAACCGGCAAACCCTTCTTCCTTGCCGTCGGCTTTTATCGCCCGCACACGCCGTACGTCGCGCCGCTGCATCATGCGCGGCATTATCCGCTGGATAAAATCAAGCCCGTCCTCGAACTGCCCGGCGACCGCGACGACATCCCGCCCGCCGCCCTGCCCGATCGGCCAAACCAACGCGAGCTCACACTTGAGCAACGCAAGGAGATTATCCGCGCCTATTACGCCTCAACAACATTGATGGACGCCTGCCTCGGCCGCGTGCTGGATGGGTTGAAAAAACTCAAGCTCGACGACGACACCATCGTCGTGTTTCTCAGCGACCACGGCTACCATCTCGGCCAACACGGCCTCTGGCAAAAGAGCGATCTCTTTGAAGGCAGCGCGCGCGTGCCGTTCATCATTTCGGTGCCCGGCATGAAAACCGCCGGCCAGTCCACCAGCTCACTCACCGAACTCACCGATCTTTACCCCACCCTCGCCGATCTCTGTAATCTGCCGTTGCCCAAACATCTCAAAGGCCACAGCCTCGCGCCTCTGCTTGCCAACCCCAAGGCTACCGTCCGACAGGCCGCCTACAGCACCACCCGCATCCGCCCGCGCCTGCCCGGCTTCACCGGCAAGGTCAAACCCCTCGGCCGCTCCATTCGCACCGACCGCTATCGTTATACCGAATGGGCCGATGGCAAATACGGTGTGGAGCTGTATGATTACCAAACCGACCCCAAAGAAATCACCAACCTCGCCCAGTCCGCAGCGCATACCGACAAAGTGAAGCAACTCAAAACCATTTTCGACCAAACCCGAAAACACACCCGTTAAATGAAACCTCTGATTACACTCACTCTACTGATCATTCTTGCCCCGGCGCTCCCCGCCGCTGAGGTAAAAGGAAACTGGAAACGCCATGTCGTTTGGGAAGGCCAACATAACAATGTTGCCGTCGCCGCTGATTTCACCGGCGATGGCAAATTGGATGTCATTTCCAATAGCCGCGGTGTCACGCGCCTGTTCGTCGCGCCGGACTGGCGTATCCATATTTTGGCCGACCACAAGGACCACACATTTATCCACGGCGAAACCATGGATGTGGATGGCGACGGCGATGCGGATTTCATCGGCGCCCGGTACAAGCCCGGCCTCATTGTGTGGTTTGAGCAGCCGAATAAAAACCCCACCGGCGGACCATGGAAGGCGCGGATTGCCGAGGATGAAATCATCGGCATCCACGGCGTGCTCAAGGCGGATGTCAACGGAGACGGCAAACTCGATCTGCTCGCCAACAGCGGCCAGCCCACGGGCAAGTTCCCCAACTCCGCCGTGTGGCTGGACATCCCAAAGAATCCCAAGACCGCGCAGCGCTGGAAACGGAATGTCTTCGCCAAGGAAGACGCGCCCGGCCTGAGCCATTACCTCGGTGCCGGCGATCTCAATGGCGACGGGCGGCTCGATATCACGCTCGCCGCGAAGGGCGGCGCGCAGGATAAATCCGGCAAGGGCGAATGGTTCGCGTGGTGGGAAGCGGGCGAGGACCCTACCAAGCCGTTTAAGAAACATCGCCTGCCCGGCAAACACGCCGGAGCCACCAACATCATGCCCGCCGACGTGAACGGCGATGGCAAGCTGGACATCATCGCCAGCCGCGGCCACGGCGTGGGGTTGTTGTGGTACGAAAATCCCCGCTGGAATTTTCACAACATCAATACAGACCTCGCCTCGCCGCATTGCCTGCAGGTGGGCGATATCGACGGCGACGGCGACATGGATGCGATCACCTGCGCTTATCTCAGCCGCAAAGCCGCGTGGTTTGAGAATGATGGCAAAGGCAAGTTCACCACCCACATCATCCACAACGACCAAGCGGCCTACGACATCCGCCTTGTGGACATGGACGGCGACGGCGATCTCGACGCGCTCATCGCCGGCCAACAAAGTAAAAACGTGGTGTGGTACGAAAACCCCCTAAAGTAGCGTGCCGATCATCACCGAAGAACAACAGGCGCAGTTTCGGGAAGAGGGTTTCTTCATCCTCGAACGCGCCGTGCCGGAGGAGCAGCTGAAGATTCTGCGCGAGGCATGCGATCACCTGATCGAGGCGATGCATGCAGAGATGGATCGGCAGGGCACCGATCACGTCCACATCAGCCATCGCGGCAAACGCTATCACATCGCCAAACAATACGACCACGCGCCGCGACTGGGCGAGTTTGTGTTCAGCGAACTGATGGCCGAGATTTGCCGCGCGACCCTCGGCGACACGGCGTTTCTCTTTTACGACCAATACGTCGTCAAAGCCGCCGAGCAAGGCATGGCGTTTTCGTGGCATCAGGATAGCGGTTATCTCGGTTTTCCGCACACGCCCTACGTCACCTGCTGGACGGCGGTGGACGACATGACACTCGCCAACGGCACGGCGCACGTGATGCCCTTTTCGCAAATCGGCATCCGCACGTTGGTCGAGCATGTGCACGATGAAACCACCGGCGACAAGGCCGGCTACTTTGGTGAAGCGTCCGGGGTGCCGGCGATTGTGCCCGCGGGCAGCGTGGTGGTGTTCAGCTCACTCAGTTTCCATCGCAGCGGTCCGAATACCACCAACCAAATGCGCCGCGCGTACGTCACCCAATATTCCCCGGAAATCCTTCGTCGCCCAAATGAAACCGAGCCGATGCACTTGGGCGTGCCTTTTTTGGAAAACGGCCACAGAATCCTAACGCAATGAACGCCTTCACCCGTCGACAATTTCTCGGAACCACCGCCACGGCAGCTGCCCTGCCCGCGATCGCGACCGCCGCGACGCCGAAGTTTCGGCTCCAGTACATTCTGTCTTCATCGATGTACGGCAAGCTGCCGCTCAAGGAGATCTTGCCGGAAGTCGCAAAAACCGACGCAGACACCATCGACATCTGGCCTGCCGTGCACGGCAATCAACGCGAACAAATCGAGGCCATGGGCCATGACGCCTTCGCCGCCATGCTGCGCCGGCACAAGACCGCGAAGGGCACCCTGCGAATGGGTTGCATCACTCGCTATGATCTCGGACCGTTCGGACTGCAAAAGGAAATGGCGTTCGCCAAAAAATTCGGCACCAAACTAATCGTCTGCGGCGGGCGCGGTCGCCGCAATCTGAAGGGCGCGGAGCTGAAAGCTGAGGTCAAACAATTCACCGAGCTAATGAAGCCGCACCTCGCCACGGCCGAAGCGGCGGGCGTAACCATCGCCATCGAGAATCATTCCAGCAATCTCATTAACACGCCCGACTCCCTCAAGTGGCTGGCCGAACTGGCGCCCTCACGACACCTCGGCATCGCGCTGGCCCCGTACCATCTCGAGAGCCTCGGCCTGGACGCCGCCGGACACGCCGCGCTCATCAAGACCCTCGGCAACCGCATCGCCATGTTCTACGCCTGGCAACACGGCATGGGCTGCTCCAAGAAATTGCCCAAGGAACAGGAACTCCTCCAAATGCCCGGCCGCGGCAAGCTCGACTTCACGCCCATTCTCGGCGCCCTCAAGGCCATCGGGTACAACGGCGTCACCAGCATCTTCATGCACCCCGTCCCCCGCGGCATCCCCATCCTCGACACCGCCGCCCAATGCACCACTGAAATTAACCGCGCGCGAACGTACTTGGAAAAGTGCCTCGCCATGGCGTAACCTTCCGGACTCATGAGCGACACCAAACCCAAAGTCCTGATCATCATCGGCGATGCCGCTGAGACGGTGGACACGATGTACCCCTACTTCCGCCTGATCGAGGGCGGCTACGAACCGGTGATTGCCGCGCCGGAGAAGCGCACCTACCAAATGGTGATGCACCAAAATAAACCCGGCTGGACCATCACCAAGGAATGGGAAGGCTACACGATGGATGCGGACATCGCCTTTGCCGACATCAAGCCCGAGGAGTATCTCGGCATCTTTTACAGTGGCGGCCGCGCGCCGGAATACATTCGCGAGGACGAGGATCTCCTCCGCATCACGCGTTATTTCTTTGAGAAAAATGCCCCCATCGCCAGCGTGTGTCACGGCGTGGAAATCCCCGCGCGCGCCGATTGCGTGAAAGGCCGGCGCATGGCCACCGTGCCCAAAGCAAAGTTTGATCTCGAAATCTGTGGCGGCACCTTCGTCGATGAACCCTGCGTGATCGACGGCAATCTCATTAGCGGCCGCACCTTCTGGGATCACGGCCATTACATGGGCCCGTGGATGAAACTCCTCGATGAAGCCCGCGCAAAACAATCAACTGAATAATGGCGCCTGGTCGGCAATTACACGGACTCGCAGGCTCGTCCCTCCAACGCGAAGGACTCCAATGGAGGGACGAGCCTGCGAGTCCGCGATGGTGGCCAAACCCTTTCTTCCCGCGATCATGATTCGTGGAGCATTCATCATCGCAATTTGCTTACCGTTGTTCGCGGTGGCGCAACCGGTGGTTCCCGGCTTTGACCGATTCCCGCGCGACACGCCGGCCGCGCAAATTGCCGCCGGCGAAGTGCTCATCACCGAACTCAATTGCGTCGCCTGCCATGCCGCCGACGAAGGCCAAGCTCACCGCTTTCAACGCCGGCCCGCGCCCACGCTGTTTACCACGCACAATCCCGGATCGGCCGGTTGGCTGCGGCATTGGTTGCTGGACCCGCAAAAGCTCAAGCCCGGCACGCTCATGCCCGATCTGCTTCACGGCTTGGACAAGGAAAATAAACCCCAAGCCGTAGACGCCCTTCGCCATTATTTGGTGACCCTTAATCCCGTCACGGGCCCGGAAGCGGCCATGATTGGCGACGGCCACAAAGGCAAGCAACTATACCGAACCCTCGGCTGCGCCCAGTGCCATGCGCCGGATGCTCTGGATAATAAACAGGACATTCCGTTGGGCAATGTGCGTTACAAATACGGGCATGCCCACCTCATCAAATTTCTGCGCGACCCACTGCACAGCCGACCGGCCGGTCGCATGCCGCGCACGCCCATGAGCGAAGAGGAAGCCGCTCACTTGTCGGTGTACCTCCGGCAACGCTCCGGGCCGTTGGATATGTATGGGCTTGCCCGTGGACCGGCCGCGTTGAAGTTGCGGGCCGAAGGCAAGCAGTTGGTTCAAACCCTGCGTTGCGCCAACTGCCACCAAATGCCAAAACAGAAAGACCAACCGGCCCAGTTAAATTTCTCCAAACCGCTCAGTGAACTCAATCCCACCCGCGGCTGCCTCGCGCCCCAGCCGGTGGCCGCCGTCCCGCAGTTTCATCTCAACGCCGCCCAACGCACCGCCATCACTGCCGCCCTGCGCGCCAAGGATGTTGCCCCGTCCCTGACCACGCACGTGCATCGGGAACTCCGCCTGTTCAACTGCACCGCTTGTCATGACCGCAAAGCATTCGGTGGACCGAATCCCCAACGTGACAATCTCTTTCACAGTCTTGGCGAAGATCTCGGCGACGAAGGCCGACTGCCGCCCACGCTCACCGGCGTCGGGGCCAAGCTCACGGAGTCCGCCCTGCACAAGGTCCTCCGGGGCGAAGGCGCTGTCCGGCCCTATCTCGCCACGCGCATGCCAGACTTTGGCGAGGCCAATGCCAAGCGGCTGACTCAAATACTAACGGCCGCCGACGCGCGGGCCAATGTGAAACCCACGCCGCGCCATGGCACCGAAAACAAGGTAGGCCGCAACAAATACGGCCGCGATTTGATGGGCGTGCAAGGGCTCAACTGCATCACCTGCCACCAACTCGCCGGCCACAAATCGCTCGGCATCCAAGCGCTCGACCTCGCCCATGCGCCCAGCCGATTGCGTCCGGAATGGTTTCGTGATTATTTGATCAACCCCGCTGCTTTCCGGCCCGGCACGCGGATGCCGTCCTTTTGGCCGGAGGGCAAGGCGGTCAGTAAAATTTTTGGGAGCAACACCGAGCGCCAAATCGACAGTATTTGGGTGTACCTCAACGAGCTCGAGCAAACCCGCCTGCCCGAGGGTTTGGAAAAGAAAGGCGGCTTCGAGCTGAAGCCCGACAAGCAGCCCATCGTGTTTCGCACCTTCATGGAAGGCGCCGGCACGCACGCGATTGCGATCGGTTTTCCGGCTGGAGTGCATGCGGCGTTTGATTCTGAAGCCGTTGGTTGGACAACTCTGTGGCGCGGGAAATTTCTTGATGCCGAAAGCACGTGGGACGATCGCTTCACGCCGCTGGCCAAACCGCTTGGCACAGACCTCATCAAGCTCCCATCCGGCCCGGCTGTTGCGGTTTATCAAGACGGCAAACCGTGGCCCAAGGGTGAACTGCAATTCCGCGGTTACCGCCTGGCCAAGAACGGCACCCCGACGTTTCTCTATCGCCATGGCAAAATAGAAATCACCGATACGCTCACGCCACAGGGCAAAGGAATGCAGCGGCGGATGGAGTTCACCGGCGGCGAGGGCGAACTGGCTGTGAGGTTGGCGGTGGGAGAAGACTTCCAAACAAAGAAACTTGGGCAGTGGATTGTTGACAAACATTTTACCGTCATCACCCCCACTGTAAAGATGCGGACGGTTGGCAAACAAATGGAACTCCACGCGCCGGTGAAGCTGAAAGCCAACGGCAAAACGGTTTTGGAGGTGGAACTGCAATGGTGAAACTAAATTCAATTGAACGCGCCCGGCAATTCGCGGACTCGCAGGCTCGTCCCTCCAGCGCGAGGCCCCCCAATGGAGGGACGAGCCTGCGAGTCCGCGGGAGGCTTTTGTGCGCACTCATTGTTTGCACATTCTCGACAACCATCGGCTTCTCTGCCGAAAAAGATTTCTACAAACTCACGACCATCCCCTTCCCCAAGGAACTGAAGCTCGAGGTCAGCGGCATGGCGGCGTTACCGGGCGACCGCATGGCTATTGCGATCCGGAAAGGTGAGGTGTGGATTGCCGAGAAGCTTTCGACTGGCCAGCCCGTTTACAAACAATTCGCCAGCGGACTGCATGAGCCGCTCGGTCTCGCGCTGCACAAGGGCGATCTCTACACCGTGCAACGCAGCGAATTGACGCGACTGCGCGATACCGATGACGACGGGCGCGCCGACGAGTATCTCACCCACGCCAAGGGCTGGGGCGTGACGGGCAACTACCACGAGTACGCCTACGGCCCGGCCGTGGATGGCGCGGGTAATATGTGGGTGGCGCTCAATTGCTCCATCGGCAAGGGGCCGAATCCCAACAACCTCTGGCGCGGCTGGAGCCTGCGCGTGAAGCCCGATGGTTCGTGGGCGCCAATCTCTGGCGGTTTCCGGTCGCCTTCGGGCATCGGCACCAATCTCGCCGGCGATGTGTTTGCCACCGATCAACAAGGCAATTGGTTTCCCACCTGCCCGCTGATGCATGTGAAGCGCGGTGCGTTTCATGGCCACGCCGACGCCCTGCAATTCACGAAACTCCCCGGTGCGACGTTCCAAGTAAAACAGCCGTTGCCGAAAAACCTGACCGTCGCCGAGGCCGCCAAACGCATCCCGGCTTATCAACTGCCGGCCGTTTGGTTTCCGTACCGGAAGATGGGCATGAGCACGACGGATATTTTGGCCGACAGCACGAAAGGCAAGTTCGGCCCATTCGCCGGGCAGTTGTTTTGCGGCGAGTTCACGATGTCGTTTGTATCGCGCGTATTCCTGGAAAAGGTGGGCGGCGAATATCAGGGCGCCTGTTTTCGTTTTCGCGGTGGACTCGACTGCGCCGCGTTGCGCTTGCAATGGGGCGCGGAGGGCTCGATGTATATCGGCCAAAGCAATCGCGGCTGGAACTCGCTCGGCACAAAAAGTTACGGCCTCCAACGCCTGCAATGGACCGGCAAGATGCCGTTTGAGATGAAGAGCATGTCCGTCACGCGGCACGGGTTTCGCCTGAGCTTCACACAGATGATCGATGTCGGCACGGCGATCACGCCCAAGAGCTACACGCTCAAGAGCTACACGTATCCGTACCAATCCAAATACGGCGGCGAGCCGGTGGATGTGAAAAAGCACGAAGTGAAGTTTGGTGGATTGGACGCGACGGGTCTATTCGTCGACTTGGCCGTGGACGAAATGCGTGAGGGTTACGTGTACGAACTTCATGCCCACGGCGTTCGCAATCACAAAGGCCAACCGCTGCTGCATTCGGAGGCGTATTACACGCTGAACCGCGCGTTGAAGTAGCATCGTGCTGCCGGTGCCTCGCCAGCAGAAATTGCATGTGAGTAGCCCTTTGGGTCTGTCGGCGAGGCGCCGGCAGCACTTCATGATTAAGGGCGGTTTAGTAACGGGTTCTTCCGGAAATCACCGGGGATCAAGGGCTTGCGCGCGGGCACTTTTTTCGCGCCGCGGTAGGGAGGCCACTGGATGCGCTGGCTTTCGTAGCGGGCAAATTCCCACGCGGGCCATTCGGGGGTGTCCTTCTGCACACCGGCGTAAATCGTTTTCATTTGGGCGGACAAACGATTGAAGCGGCCGGCCTCGGTCTTGGCGAGGTCGGTGGTCTCGGCCCGGTCGGTTTTGAGGTTGTACAATTCCATCTTTCCAAGCGGAGCGGTCTTGATGGTTTTTTGATCCTCGAGGGTAATACCGGCGCGGTGCTTGATGGGCGGGGCGTCCATGGCGGCGATGAGTTTCCAATCGCCGTCGCGCAGGGCTACTTGATGATCGCCGCGCGCGCCATAAAAATGCCAATACAACGGCTGGGTGCGCTGGACCGTTTCACCACGAAACAGGCCGCGAAAATTGGCACCATCAAGGTGCCGATCTCTGGGCGGCTTGAGGCCGGTGAAGCTGCAAAGGGTGGGCAGCAAATCCACCCCGCTGATGGGGGTGGATTCCACGGCGCCGGCTTTCACCTTGCCGGGCCAGCGCACGAGGCCGGGCACACGAATGCCGCCTTCGTACACGCTGCCCTTTTTGTCGCGCAACCCGGCGGTCTCGCCATGCGGATGAAAGCCGGTGCGCGCGGGGCCGTTGTCGCTGGTGAAAAACACGAAGGTATTGTCGCTCAACTTCTGTTGATCCAGCGCGGTCATCAGCCGGCCGAAGCTGGCGTCCAGTTGCGCGACGTTGGCCCAATAGGCGGTGTGGCTGGGATCGTCGCTGGGATAATCCTTGGCGAAATGCGGATCGCTGGCGATGGGCTCGTGCGGCTCGTGGTAGCAGACGAACAGAAAAAAGGGCTTTGATTTATCGCGCCACGCACGCAGCCAGTGAATGGCCTCATCGGTGACAATGCCGGCGGCGTAGCCTTTCAACGGGCCGACAGGGGTGCCGTTGCGGACAAAGTTCCACGGGTTGCGATGATTCGGCAGCGCGTTGTTTTGCGTGGAGAACCAGTGGTTAAAGCCGTGGTCATTGGGCTGCGGCTGGCCGGTGAGATTGAAGCGGCCGTTGAGATGCCACTTGCCGACGTGCGCGGTGTCGTAGCCGCCCTGTTGCAGAATGCTCGCGATCGTGATCTCGCTGGCCGGCACGTGCATTGGCGAGAGCATCGGAATCCAGTTGTGCACGCCCACTCGCGTCGGCGTGCGGCCGGTCATCAGGCCCGTGCGCGAGGGGGAACAGTTCGGGTGCGCCGAGTAACAATCGGTAAAGCGCATGCCCTGACGCGCGAAGCGGTCGAGATGTGGCGTCTTCACGATTTTGTTTCCGTAACAACCCAGGTCGCCATAGCCGAGATCATCAGCCAGCACGACGATAATGTTGGGCGGGCGATACTCCCCCACGGCGAGCGCACAATAGGAAGTGAGCAGGAGAATCGAAAGCAGACGTTGCATGCCGCAAAGCTAAGCGATTGACGGCTGTTGACAATCCCGAATCGCCTTCGCGACGCGTTTGCGGCACAGTCCCGCGCCGTGAAACAAAAGATCATCCAGCGGTTGCGCGTGCTCGGTACCATTGAGGGCATTTCATTCCTCGTGCTCATGGGCATCGCCATGCCGCTCAAGTATGGTTTCGGCCACGCGCACGCCATCTTTTGGCCGGGCTTGATTCACGGCGTTTTGTTTCTCCTTTACTGCGCAGCACTGGCTCATGCCAAAATGATGCTCAGTAAGCCGCTGGGTTGGGCGGTGAAATTATTCATCGCCGCTTTGCTCCCCTTCGGGCCGTTTGTAATGGATGGGAACTTAAAGCGCGAAATGGACGATGAGGCGTCCGGCGAATAACGTGGGCGCTGGCGACTCTTCACATCGCAGCCGGGATTTTTGGGGTGTGCGAACGCCCTTTGCACCGAGCCGTTGCCCGTTTTTTTACGGATGGATCATCATGTTCGCGGCAACACTTGGTGCCATTTTCAGTATCCCGGGCCAGACGATGGGCTTCAGTGTGTTCACGGATTTGCTGATGGAAGAGCTGGGGCTGTCACGCGTGGAACTCAGCTTGGCTTATTGCATCGGCACTGTGGGGAGCGGGCTCACGCTGCCGTGGTTGGGGAATGTACTCGATCGGGTGGGCGAACGCAAAATGGCGGTGGCCTCGGTGATCGCGATTGGGTTGATTTTATTTTACCTGTCTCAAACCGGCCCGCTGAGTCGCGGGCTCGGGAAAATTTTACCGGCAAGTATCGCTTCGTTTCTCGTGATCGGGCTTGGCTTTTATATGATCCGCGCCGCCGCGCAGGGCGTGCTGTCCATGACTTGCCGCAATGCCATTGGTAAGTGGTTTGATTTTCAACGCGGGCTGGCGCTGGCCATCAGCGGTATTCTCGTTTCGTTCACTTACTCGCTTGCCCCGCGCGGATTAGATTGGCTCATTCAACGGCACGGTCACGATGGCGCCTGGATGCTGATGGGTGCGGCGACGTTGGCGGTGATGGCGCCGATCGCCTGGTTGCTCTTTCGTGACCGACCGGAAGATGACGGTTTGAAAATGGACAACGGTAAAGTTGCCGCCAAGCCTCACCACAATCCGGACATGCAAATCCACCGCGAATTCACGCGGGACGAAGCCGTGCGTGATTATTCGTTTTGGGTATTCAACTTCACGTTTTCATTTTACGGATTGTTCGCCACCGCGTTCACGTTTCACATCCTCTCGTTGGGGCAGGAATTCCAATTTGACCGCGAACGTATTTTGTCGCTGTTCGTGCCCATCGCAGCCGTCAGCGTTTCCACCAACCTCATTTTCGGCGCGATCAACACTCGACTACGCATTAAAACATTGCTGATCATTATGAATCTCGGTTGCCTCTCAGCCGTGCTGGGCATGTTGTTTCTCAACCAACCCGGCGGCGTGCCCGCGTATGTGATCGGCAATGGCATCGCCAGCGGCGGCTTTATCAGCCTCACCGGCATCGTTTTCCCACGCTTTTATGGCCGCAAACATTTGGGCGCGATCAGCGGCGTGAACATGTCCAGCATGGTCATCGGCAGCGGACTCGGACCGCTTCTGTTTGGTGCCTGCCACCATTTCACGGGCAGTTATCGGTTGATTCTTATCGCAAGTATCTTTATCCCAACGGCGCTGGCGCTGTTAAGCCTGCGCGCCGACAATCCACAACGACATTTGAACGATACCGCATGAACCGCTTTCGCGAAGGACAACGTTGGGTCAGTGAGCCCGAACCGGAACTGGGGCTGGGCACGGTGATGCAGTCGGGCGAGGGCCGCGTGCAAGTGGTGTTTCCCGCCACCGGTGAGGTGCGGGTTTATACGGTGGAAAATGCGCCGCTGCGGCGGGTGAGTTTTCGGGCGGGGGAAAGCATTGAAGATCACGAGGGCAATCAACGTGTGATCGAGGGGGTTCGCGAGGCGGACGATGTGCTCACCTATTTTGGTAATGGCTGGGAAATGGCGGAGGTGCAGCTAAACGATCTCATTAGCGTGCACGGACCGATGGAGCGGTTGCGCGGCGGACACACGGATGCGACGAGCGTGTTCGCCCTGCGACGGCGCGCGTTGGAGATGATGCATCGCTTTCGGAAAGCGCCGGAGCGCGGGTTTCTTGGCGGGCGCATTGATTTAATCCCGCATCAACTTTTCATCGCGCAGGAGGTGGGCGAGCGCCTTGCACCGCGCGTGTTGCTTTCCGATGAGGTTGGGCTGGGCAAGACGATTGAGGCGGGCTTGATTTTGCATCGGCAACTCGTCACCGGCCGCGCATCGCGCGTGCTCATTTTGGTGCCGGAATCGCTAGTGCATCAGTGGTTTGTGGAGATGCTGCGCAAGTTCAATGTGTGGGTTCACATTTTTGATGAAGCCCGCTGCGCGTCCATCGCGAAAACGCAGCCGGAGGCTAATCCATTTCTCGATGATCAAGTGATTCTTTGCAGCATCGATTTTCTGGCGGCCTATCCCGAACGCGCCGCGCAGGCAAAAGAAGCCGGTTGGGATTTGTTGGTGGTCGATGAAGCGCATCACCTCGAATGGAGCGAAGAAAATGCGAGCAACGAATATCAACTCGTCGAAGCCATCGGCCAACAAGCCGAAGGCCTGCTGCTGCTCACGGCCACGCCGGAACAGCTGGGGCAGGAAAGTCATTTCGCGCGGCTGCGTTTGCTGGATCCCGATCGCTATTCGGATTTCGCCGCGTACCAAGCCGAGGCGGAACACTTCACCGACATCGCCCCCATCGCCAATGCGCTGCACGCGGGCGAGCCGTTGACGGATGCCCAAAAGCAATCGCTCGATGCAATGCCGGACTTGGATTCAACGATGGATGCGGATGCATTGTTAACAGCACTGCTCGACCGGCACGGGCCGGGCCGCGTGATTTTCCGCAATGCACGCGCGGCGATGAGCGGCTTTCCCGGCCGCGTGGCGCATCTCGCGCCGTTGGTGCCCGACCGTGATGCGGTGGATTGGATGGCACACGCGGCGCGTGAATTCGCCAGCGACACGGACGCCGGCGAGCCCATCGAAAAATACAATCTCAATTACGATCCGCGCATCGCGTGGCTCGGGCGGTTGCTTCACGAATTGGGCGAAGACAAAGTGCTGCTCATTTGCCGCTCTCGCGAAAAGGCGCTCGCCATCGAAAAAGCCGTGAGCCGCCAGGTGCCGGTGAAGACGGCGGTGTTTCACGAAGGCCTAAACCTGGTGCAACGCGACCGCAACGCGGCGTGGTTTGCCGAAGAAGACGGCGCGCGGCTGCTGATTTGCTCGGAGATCGGCAGCGAAGGTCGCAATTTTCAATTTGTCCATCACCTCGTGCTGTTTGATTTACCACTGAATCCGGAACTGCTCGAGCAACGCATCGGCCGGCTCGATCGCATCGGCCAAACACAGACCATCCACATCCACACGCCGTACCTTGAAGGCAGTCCGCAGGAAGTGCTCGCGCGTTGGTATCACGAGGGGCTCGAGGCGTTCGAAAGCAACCTGCACGGCGCAAATCAATTGCTGCAACAATTCGGTGACAAAGTGCTGGCGTTGGCGGCGGATTTTTCCGACTCAAAAAAACTCGATTCACTCATCACCCAAACCGCTGCCGAACATCGCACGCTCGCCGAACAACTCGAACGCGGGCGCGATCGGTTGTTGGAATTAAATTCCCATCGACCGCATTCGGCCAATGCCCTCGTCGATGCCATCCGCGCAACCGACACCGACGAAACACTCGAAGGATTTATGATGCGCATCTTCGATCACTTCGGCGTGCACGTTGAAGATCTCGGCAACCGTACGTACTTACTCGATGGCCGCGGCGTGACGACCGACAGCTTTCCGGAGCTGCCCAAGGAAGGCCTCGTGGGCACCTTCGCCCGCAGCCACGCACTGGGGCGGGAAGATGTGAGTTTGCTTTCCAGCGATCACCCGATGGTTTCTGGCGCGGTGGATTTGCTGCTCAGCAGCGAGCAGGGCAACTGCAGCTTTGGCGTGTGGATCGATGAGGAGGACAAAACTCTCCTGCTCGAAACCATCTTCGTTCTCGAAGTGCTCGCGCCCGCGCGGCTGCACGCCGATCGTTTCCTGCCGCCCACGCCCGTTCGAATTTTGGTGAACCACAAAAACGAATCGCTCGATCTTGAGTTGCCCGTGCTGGCAAAAGGCACGCCGTACAAGCTGTTGGATCACCCCACCCTTGGCCGCAAAACCATCCCCGCGATGATTGATGCCGCAGAGAAATTCGCCGAAGCTGAAGCCCAAACCATCACCGCCGTGGCCACCGCCGCGATGACTCAGCAGTTGCAATCCGAGCTCGACCGCCTCACCCACCTACGCGCAGTGAACGACCATGTGCGCCCCGAGGAAATTGCCCTCACCCGTATCCAACTCGCCGAGCTCACCACCGCGCTCTCCCAATCCCGCGTGCGCCTCGATGCCGTTCGGCTAATTTGGAAAGGCGACCCCAAGGCCATTCGGGGCTAATCGCTAAAAAACCTTGGCGTCTTGGCGTCTTCGCGGTTCAATCCCACCAACCATGTTGCTCCACCAAAAACTCATTCATCCGGACATCAACGGCATCATCGGCGCGGCCGGTCATCACTCCAAGATTCTCATTGCCGACGGCAATTACCCGGCCTCCTCCACGTTAGGGCCGAATGCCGAACTTGTTTCGCTCAACCTCATGCCCGGCGTGGTGACCTGCGCCCAGGTAATGGAAGCCCTGCTCAGTGCCGTACCGATCGAGGCGGCCAATACGATGGGCATTCCCGAGGACGATCCCTACGCGAAGTTCGGACCGCCACCGGTCTGGGCCGAGTACGAGCAACTCATCGACGAAGCCGGTTTGGACATGAAATTTGAGCCGATCCCGAAATGGGATTTTTATGAAGCCGTGCGCGGCCCTGATCTGGTGCTCACCATCCAAACCGCCGATCAGGCGCTGTGGGCCAACCTCCTCCTCACCGTCGGCGTGCGCACGCCCGATCAGTAAACGATCATGAAACGACTTCTCCTTGGCCTCGCGGCTATATGGGCCGTGGCATTGCCCGCGGCCGAGCGCCCCAACATTTTGCTCCTCACGGTCGACGACATGAGCTGTGATTCGGTCGGCGTGTACGGCTGCAAATTGCCCGGCACCACGCCGCACATGGACCGGCTCGCCACGCAGTCGCTGCGCTTTGCCCACGCGCACACCACCGTGGGCAACTGCATGCCCTGCCGCAACGTAATGTTTTCCGGCCTGCACTCGCACAACAACAAGATCGAGGGTTTTTATCAGGTGAAAAATCCCGGCTGGCCGCACCTCGTGGATCTCATGAAAGCCGGCGGCTACTTCACCGGCATCCGCGGCAAGGTGAGCCATTCGTCGCCTTACCAACCCTACGCGTGGGACGCCAATCTCGATACGCTGCCCGACGGCACCAAGGCGCATCTCAAAGATGTGAAATCCTACGGCACTGCCACGGCCGTCGGCATCGCGCAGGCCAAGGCGGCGAAGAAGCCGTTTTGTCTGGTGGTCAACATTTCCGATCCGCACAAGCCGTTCTGGAAAGGCCCGAATGACCCTCATCAACCTTCTCGCATTTACACGGCCGACGAGGTGCCGATTCCCGGTTTCCTGTTTGATGACCCGCAGGTGCGCGAGGAACTGGCGCTGTATTACACCAGCGTGCGCCGGGCCGACGATGCCGTGGGGGCGGTACTCCGGGCGCTCGAGGCCAGCGGCGAGGCGGACAATACCGTGGTGATGTTCATGTCCGACCACGGCATGCCGCTGCCCTTTGCCAAGACGCAGCTGTACCATCACAGCACGCGCACACCGTGGATGGTGCGCTGGCCCGGCGTCACTCAACCCGGCAGCGTGGACAAGCAGCACATGATTTCGGTGGTCGATTTCCTGCCCACCGTGCTGGACATCACCGGCATCCAACACCCCAAGCGTCTTGATGGCCGTTCCTATCTGCCGCTGCTCAAGGGGGATCCACAGGACGGCCGCGACTATATCATCAAGGAGTACAACGAAAATTCCGGCCGCTCGCGCGATCCCATGCGCGCCATTCAAACCAAGCGTTACCTGTACCTCTTCAACCCGTGGTCCAACGGAGAACGTGTATTTGCCACCGCCACCACCGGCACGGCCACCTTTCGCCGGTTGGCGGCCTTGGCCAAGACGGACAACAAACTCGCCGCCCGCCTGGATCTTTACAAACATCGCGTGCCCGAGGAACTGTACGACGTCATCAAGGATCCCGATTGCCTGCATAACCTGATCGATTCCCCGCGGCATCAGGCTGAGTTAAAACAACTCTGTGCCACGCTTGAAGCCGCATTGGTGAAATCCAACGATCCCATGCTCGAAGCCTTCCGCAAACGCCAAGACCGCCAATTCGTTGAGGCCTACGTGCAGCAACTGGAAAAGGAAGCCGGCGAACGCCGGCGCAACAAGCCGCCCCGAAACAAACCAAACAAAAACAAACCCAAGAAGCGCACCCCATGATTCGCCGCATTCTCCCCGCCCTGTTCTTCGCCGCTGCCCTGTGTGCCGACGACAAAGCCCCTGCGCCTTTTAACACGCAGGAACTCACCATCCCCTTCCTCAAACCTGCCGAGGCACTCAAGGCGATCGCCGTGCCCAAGGGCTTTCACGTGCAGCTCGCCGCGGCCGAACCGATGGTGCAGCAGCCCATCGATATGGCGTGGGACACCCGCGGCCGCTTGTGGGTTGCCGAGTGTTATACCTATGCCGAGCGCGAAACGAATTTTGAAAAGAAACTCAAGGATCGCATCATCATTCTGGAAGATACCAATCAGGATGGCGTGTTTGATAAACGCAAAATTTTTTGGGACGGCGCCAGTCAGTTGACCAGTATCGAGCTGGGCTTCGGCGGCGTGTGGGCGGCGTGCGCACCGAACATTTTGTTTTTGGCTGACCGAAACGGCGACGATCAACCGGACGGCGAACCGGAGGTGATCCTGGATGGATTCGACACCGACAAAGTGCGTCACAACATCGTCAACGGCCTCCGCTGGGGGCCCGATGGCTGGTTGTACGGCCGGCACGGCATCCTTGGCCCCGGCTCCAAGGTCGGCCGCCCCGGCACTCCCGAAGCCAAGCGCACCCACATCCAGTGTGGCATTTGGCGCTATCATCCCACCCGCAAATCCTTCGAGGTCGTCTGCCACGGCACCACCAATCCGTGGGGGCACGATTGGGATGAGCACGGCCAGCTCTTCTTCATCAACACCGTCATCGGCCACCTCTGGCACGCCGTGCCCGGCGCACGCTTCCAACGCATGTACGGCAATCATTTTGACAAGCACCTCTACGAGTTGATCCAGCAGACCGCCGATCATTTTCACTTTGATGTCGGTAAGGAAAAATGGAGTGACCTCAAGAAAACCGGCATGACCTCCGGCACGGACAAGGCCGGCGGCGGGCACGCGCACACTGGCATGATGATTTATCTGGGCGACAATTGGCCGGCCAAATACCGCGGCAACGTGTTCACTCTCAACCTGCACGGCCTGCGCATGAATCAGGATTCGCTGCATCGGCAAGGCGCCGGTTACGTGGGCAAACACGCGGCGGATTTCATGTTCACCTCCGACAAATGGTTTCGCGGCATCGAACTCAGCTACGCGCCCGACGGCTCCGTGTACGTGCTCGACTGGTCGGACATCGGCGAATGCCACGACAACGACGGCATCCACCGCACCAGCGGCCGCATCTACCGCATCACGTACGGCAAAACCAAGACCGCCAAAGTGAACCTCACCGAATGGTCCAATGACGATCTCGCCGAGAGCGTCGCTTCCCCCAACGAATGGTACAGCCGCCAGGCCCGCCAACTCATCCAACAGCGCGCCGCCGCCGGGCAAGACCTCACCAAGGCCGCCCTTACGCTGATGAACACCTACCGGTTTTCCTCCTCCATCCCCACTGCCCTGCGCGCCATGTGGACCTTAAACGCCATCGGTTCCGCGGATGAAGACTGGCTGCTCGAGCAATCCAACGACGAACGCGAACACATCCGCACATGGGCCATTAAGCTCCTCTGCGACCAAGACTCGCTTTCAGAGAAGACTCAACAACGTTTCATCAAGATGGCCCGCCAAGACAAGGCCGGCCTGGTGCAACTCCAACTCGCCGCGGCGCTGCAACTGTTGCCCCTAAAAGAGCGCTGGCCTCTGGCCCATGCATTGGTGTCTCAGGATACCTTCGCCGAGGATCCCGTGTTTCCCCTGCTCGTCTGGTACGGCATCAACCCGGCCGTCACGGAAAACCGCACCGCCGCCCTCAAGCTGGTGGCCCAGTGCAAGCTCCCCAAAGTCCGCCAATTCATCGCACGTCGGCTGGCAGGTGAGGTAGGCAAACCGAACCCCAAAAAATAGACCGCACCGTTGATGAACAAACTCTTGATCATGTTGATTTTTGTGGGCGGCGTTTGCGTGGGCGAAGCAGCGGACCCCAAGCAGGAGGGCGACCGATTGTTCACTCTGAAAGTGAAACAGATTTTCACCGGCAAATGTTTTTCCTGCCACGGCGGTGATCCGGACAAAATCAAAGGTGATTTTAACCTGACCACACGCAACGCCCTGCTCAAAGGCGGGGAAAGTGAATCCCCGGGCATCATTCCGGGAAAACCCGACGCGAGTCTGATCATCCGAGCCATTGAGCGTAAAGACGAAGACCTCGCCATGCCGCCCAAGGCAAATGACAAATTGAACCCTTCGCAAATTGCCTTCATCAAGCGCTGGATTGCGCTGGGCGCGCCTTGGCCGGACGCAAAAACGCAGGCCAAATACGTCGCCGAAGAACGGACTAAAATTCGCACCGATGAAGGCGTGCTCGTGAAAACCAGTGAGGGACTTTCCGAGGCATGGACTTACCGACGATATCAGGACGAAAATTTGTGGGCGTATCAGCCGGTAAAAAAACCGGCCGTGCCAACATCTCCATTCAGCAATCCCATCGACGCTTTCATTAGCGTGCAACTACCCAAGGGATTGAACCCGGCACCATTAGCCGACCGATTGACACTCATCCGCCGCGTGACCTTTGA